>CAMDOF010000014.1 GCA_945903465.1 Opitutus sp. GAS368 | reverse complement strand
GGCCAAGCTCCGCCACCACCGGCGTCATGAAACCGAGCAGCTGGCTGGCACTGCGTTGAAAAAGTGGTCCGGACCAATCCATGCGCCAACGTCGACGAGCCCGCGCAAAACTGCAACACTTAACTTAACGTAGTAATACTAGTAGCCTGTCGGACTCAGCCGCTTGAGGGCGTTTGTGGCTCAATATTCCGCTTTTTATTAACTCAAACTCGCAAATAATCGATTGGAGAGGCCTTTTTTTCCAAGTCCGACCGGGCTGCTAGCCTCGCCTGCGCGCAAGCGAGGACGCGCCAAACAGCACCAACCACGCGCTCGCCCAGACCATCGAAGACCCTAACCCCAACTCACGGGGCCCCCCACTCGCCACGCGAACCTGCCTGCCCGCCCCCCCGTGCCCGGCCTGACCCACCCCGGCCACGCGGCCTCAGCCTCCTCTTGAAAGACTCGCCCTCCCCTCTCGTCCGACCTCCACCCTCCCTGCCCTCGCCACCACTCACCAAGCCACCGCCACGCCCGGCCCAAGGCACACTTCCGTAAAATGCGCACTTCAACGCGCCCCCCCCGCCACCGCACCTTCACCCCTGCCCTCGCCTGCTCAACCCGCTTGGTCCTCGCCTCGCTGCTCGCCGGTGCCACCACCGCTTTTCCCGCGGAGAGCTCGCCCAGGGAAATTCCCGTTCCACCCATTCTAGCTCCGCTCGGCCGTCTTCCGCCCACCAGCGAATTACCCGATCGCCCCGCCCTTCCCGACCCACTTACGATGGATAACGGCACGCCCGTCACCACCCGCGTGCAGTGGCCCCAGCGGCGCTCCGAAATTCTGCGTACACTGGAGTACTACGCCGTGGGCCAAGCGCCGCCCCCTCCGGGCAACGTGCACGCCACCCTCGTGCAAACCCAAACTCTCGCCGGCGGGAAATTCACCTACCGCCTCATTCAGCTCACCTTCGGCCCCGATCAACGCCTGAGCCTCGACATCGGAATTTTTACCCCTGCCACCGGCGGCCCTTTCCCCGCCGTCATCGCCCCCACCGGCCCACCCCCCGGCGCCAAACCACTCCCTCGCCTCCCCAACGGCCCGACCCAAGGGCGCGGCACAAACGTACTCCTCGTCGTCGGAGGGCCTCCCTCCCTCGCACCGAACCCGCCCGCCACCGCACCCAGCGGTGACCCTTCTCCAGCGACTCCACCCAACGGCTCGCGCAGCAACGTCAACCCTCCCAACGATCCGGAAAAAATCGCCGCCAACCAAGCCGCCCTCGCCCGCGGCTACGCCTATGTCGTCTTTAACCATAACGACTGCGGAGAAGATACTACCCTCCGCAACGCCGACGGTAGCTGGGCCTTTCGCAACACCCGCTTTTTTCCCGCTTACCCAGGCTATGACTGGGGTTTGCTGCGCAGCTGGGCCTGGGGCGTCTCCCGCATCATCGACTACCTGCAAACCGATCCAACCATCGATGCAGAAAAATTAATCATCACCGGCGCATCGCGTACTGGCAAATCCGCCATGGTCGCCGCCGCCTTCGACGAGCGAATCGCCCTCGGAGCTCCCGTTGTCACCGGCGGCGGCGGGATCGGCGCCTATCGCTTCACCGGACCGCGGAAAAGCGAAACGCTCGACGTGATGATGACAAAATACCCGAACTGGTTCTCCCCACAGCTCCACCCCTTCCGCGGCCAAGTCCAAAAACTTCCGTTCGACCAGCACTGGTTCCTCGCCGCCTGCGCCCCCCGCGCCTTTATCGCTCTGGAAGGCGACACCGACACCATCTCCCTGCCCGCCGCCGTCCAACAATCAATCGCCGGCGCCCAACCCGTCTACGCACTCTTTGGCGCCACCGACCGCCTCGCCGTCAACTACGCGCCGCACGGCCATGGGTTCAACGCCGACGACTGGAGCGCCCTCCTCGACTTTGCCGATCACACGCTCCTCGGTCAAAAAACCACGCGGCGCTTCGATCGCTTCCCCACTGAAACCGAACTCGACGCCGCCTTGGCTCGCCCCACCACCACCGGTCGAAAAAAATAACGAGGCCAACCCGTCTCCACTCCTCTTCGGCTTAACGACCCTCCACGTAATCCGCGTAGCCCTCGGCAACTTTTCCCGTTTTCTCGTCGCCCATGTGGAAATAAAAACGATAACGCAGGGTCAACCGTCCACCGGCCGGAATCGTGTGGTCGCCCTTTCCCGCGGGATGCTTGGCCGCCACCTCGAAATCTTTTTGCCCAAACGGATTCGCCGCAAATAGCCCATAATCGCGAGCCATCCACCATGTCGGGTGCCGTAAATTTTCCGGGTGATCGAAGATCGCGATCCCGTAAGTCTTCCCATTATGGGCCGCAAAATAATCACACCAATCCGCGCGCGTGCCCCAGGCCGCCGCATCGCGCAGGCCTCGCGCCGTCACAATATGACCGAACCCAGGAATATCCTTTTTCATATATTTGTGCGGTAGCGTCATCCACTGCGGCACCCGGATCGCCATCGTCCCGTCTTTATTATCCCCCATGACCAGCGGCCCGTCGGCCGGAGCTTGTATCGTCACTTCATAATCGATCATCCGCCCATTCACCCCGCCCCGAAATCGGATCGTCGTCTCATCCGTCGCGACCACTTTGCCATCCGGCGCCTCCCAACGATTCCGCGTCCGCACCACGCCCACCGCGCCACTCGTCGCCTCAACCAGGCCCGCATGCACCGTGCTGCCTTTCGGAAACTTCGTACCCGAGGTCCCCTCATTCCAAAAATCCACCTTGTTCGCATCACTGTGCGCAAACATGAGCGCACGATGGTGCTTGTGGTCGATATCTTCACCCGGCGTCTCCTTCATCGGAAAATCCCGCACAAGCGAGGTTCCGTCACCCGCAAGAATCGGATAACAATAGGGCCGCGTTGCTCCCTTGAAAATGTACTCCGTAAAAAGACTCCCCCCGATCTCGACGCGGACGCGATCAGCCGACGTCGTCAGCTTTACCCCGTCGACCACACCGGCGCCGCGGGCCGCCAGAGCGAGCCCAGCGGACACGAAAAAAATAACTTGGCTGTGAATTTTCATCTTGGAAATCTTTGGGTAAATTAAAGCCGCGTCAGCCAGGCCACCCACGGGCGCGGCCCCGTCGCTGGCGGCGGCGCCAAGCGCACCGTTTGACCGGCGGCAATCGTTTCGCCCGCACGCCCCAATTCTCCACTGGCACTATCCAGCCACGCGAGCGAAAAACGACCACGCTCACCCGCGAGATCAAGCGACACCGCTTCTCCCGCGAGCGTATAAACAAGATAGGCAGAACCGGGCGCGGCCATGCACCAAGCCGTCGCGACCGGATCACGCACCAAGTCCGCCGGTCGGGTCTGCCCGCGCAATGCCCGCGGGATCGCTTTTTCCAGCGCCGCAGTCAGGGCGGGAAACTCATCGCCACGCCGGAGAATCACGAGATCGGGAAAAGCATCACGATACTCACGCACCGCGCGGTAACGCAGCGCCGCCGTACCCGCGCGCACCTGCTGCGAGGCCCGCTGAAACTCCGGCGAATTAACAATGTTACCCGCGTAATTAGAGCGCGCGCGCAGGGCCAACCCGTCCGCCTCCGGCAAGATATTCACCGACTGCTCACGCGGCGCCTCATTTTTACCGCCCTCAATCGCGAAGAGCGAGCCATCCGGGCGGTAAAACCAATGATGAAAATCAATCGCTGTAATCAGAGGACCCCGCACCGGATCCGCGAGAATGGCATCCATCGCCGCCTTCGGAACTTCCAGTGAGATGAAAACTTTTTTTGCCATGCTCTTCTTCCCACTCGTGGATCGTGTCCAACCAGAAACGCACGAATGCCAGCGGTCCCGAGTACTCGTGGTCGAGCCCGTACACCACATTCGTGTTGCTCTTCAACACGTCCAGACAGTGCCGGATATACCGACGGTGAAGATCTCGGCGCACCGCATGCGTTACATCGTAAAAAGCATTCGCCGCCGGATTCTCATCCGGCAGATCCGTTGCTTGCAGGCAATTTACCGGCCGCCACGGAAAATCAACGTAGTGCGCCCGCGTTTCCTGCAACGCGTGTTGAAAATAAAAATAGTGATGCAGAATCCGCCCCTTCGCGTCCGCCAGATCCGCAAACTCCTTCACCCGCCCAAAAAACCACGGGTTGAATCGCGTCAGATCATACTTGCTCAGCCCATTCCAATCACGGCCTTGCCCGCTACGCGCCCACGGCATCTCCATGAACGGCGCCGTCGCATCGTCCGCCGATAGCTCCGGCGATCCATAAAAATTATGGTTAATCCGCCGCCGATCGTACCACAGCCCATAATGGTGCGCGAAAACGGCTCCGGGCGCGAGGTTCGCCACCACATCCTCCAGCCGGTCGGTCGCCTCAAGACCCGATTCCCCTGGCGCAAAGCGCGTGATCGCGGGCCCGAAGCTCCGCGCCAACGGACGGGGCATCTGCCCCAAATACCATGAAAAGCCCGTGGCACTTGTCCACGCTGGCCGATCATTCACCAAAAACCGCCCTGCCTCAACCCGCAGCGGCGCACTTCGCAGCGGCAGAACCAGCGCCGGCAAATCAGCGGCCACCCACGGCCGCGCTCCTTCCGCTGCGATGCTGATCGGTACGCGGACCAAGCGACCCACCGCCGCTCCCCCACGCCGCGCCGCCAACTGCGCCAGATAAAGACTCGCCGGCGCCACCGGCGAACCGCGCACAAATTCCCGAAAAGGCATCACCCGCGCATCATAGTTCACGTTGTCATCAACAATCAGCCCCTTGCAGCCGTACGCTTGGTTCGGGGCACCCGGCGGGCTCTGCACTTGGATTTCCGTCGCCTCACAATTCCATAAAATCGAATTCGCCACCGTCCAGCCCGCGCCTTGGCCCGCCATGCCCCGGTTCAAAAATCGTAACGCGTCGCCCCGGATTATCACGTTGTCGTAAAGCACCCCCGACGCCCAGCTCTCCATCGGCCCGCTCGGCCCCAGCGCATCCCTCGCCGCACAATGGAGAAAAACATTCGGACCAGCGGCCACAAATCCCGTCGTAAAATCCCTCAAACCGCGCTCGCTCACACAGCGTTGCACCAAAGTCTGCTGCCCACCAATCGAGAAAACACGCCGACGATAACCGGCCAGCTCTGACACCGGATCCAAAGCTGTGCAATCCTCCACCGTCACCCACTTTGTGTCCGCCTGCACATTCACCACATAACTGACAAAATGCCGGGCCGTTACCTGCCGGACCCACGCGTGCTCCACTTGGTCTAGCGAAATCGCAACCCAGGCGTGCTCCTCATCTTTTGAATTCGCCGCGTCGTACGCAGAGATACATTGCAGGTTTTCAACCCCCACTCGCTCGATCCGACCAGGAAATTCACACGGCGTCACCGTACCGCCGCCGAGCGTCCGCTCAATCGCCGTCGTAATGGGGGCGTCCATCGACAGCGTCAGACCGGCGATCCCGACGACCACTCGGTCCCAGATAATATCACGCGAACCAGCCCCCCATTGCACGCGATTTTCCGCCCGCCAACCCGGTTGCGTATTCATGCCGATCGCGGCAATCCACTCTGCCGTCGCCCGCCGTCGCACCGCGACGCGCCCTCCGACGGAAAACCCCGCCACGGACTCAACCAAAAGATCCCTCGCCCCGACGGCCACATCCGCGGCCGTGATTTTCTGCCGCAACTCGGCCCGCTCCACCCGCCCACCACTACCGCCGACTTCCAGTAACGTCCTCCGCGCGCCGCTCATGGCCACAAGCGCGGTGCCGCCTTCGCCTTCACCCGAACCGCGCAGGACGACCCCGCTCGCCCCGATCCGCAGCGTATTACCAATCGCAAAGCGGCCTGGAAGTAGCAATACCGCCCCGCGAAACCCATCCGCACCCAGCGGCAACCGCGCCACCCCATCAATCGCCGCTTGGATCCGCGCGCTATCATCACCGCCCGACGCCTCCACGGAGATTTTCGGAGCCACCCATGGAATCACCTCGCCGCCCCCGCCGTAACCCGCCTGCGAAAAATCAATGACCCGATTGCCTCCGCCATCACGCGTGTACACCAGCGCGCCCCCTTCACCCGCCCGCACCGCAACGGCCGGCCTCACCCCCATATCCGCCGCCACCAACCAGCTCGGCCAAGCCCAAAGCACTGCCAGACAAATTGCGCGTGCGTTCATGGCGCCCGCCCACCCTGCCAGCTGTTAAAAGCCAACAACACCTTCGCCGGCCAAGTGCCATACCACGCGTAGCCAGCCCGCCGTTCCGAGGAAAGTTCCGCTACAACATAGTGAACCGTGCGATCTCGATCGCCAAAAATCGGCTCGTCGGTCCCCAACTCATACATCCGGGCCCAAAGGAGCGGCGAACCGGGACGCGCCACCACTGATCCTCCGCCCGTCTGCCGGCTCCAGCCGATATCTCGGAGCGCTGCGCGCTGCAGCCATCCCACCGCCCCGTTAACCGCCGCCACCAACTCAGGCGAAGGCTGCGGCTGCGCCATCAGAAATTTCACCAGAGAGGCGCTCTCATTCGTACACGACGCCACCGGCTCAAAATTTCGCGCCGCGCACGGCCGCAACGTCAGCGGGTCATGCTGCTGGCACCACACCGTCGGCTGGCCATCCGCTCCTCTTAGCTGGGCCGCGAGGATACAACGAAGACCCCTCCCCAACCGGACCTTGGCCTCCTTACGGAATTCATCCGCCACAAACATCCACTCCGGTTTACCATCGGCGATCGCCTGCAGCAGTTCCAGCGCCTGCACCATCGCGTCATCATTAAAGGTAATCGCATCGTGATACCCTCCCGCCAGCGGATAAATTTGCGGGAAGCCACCGTTGGGATACTGCGAGGCCACCACGTACTTCAGCCCGCGCTCGCACGCGCCCCGCCACGCCCGCGCCCGCGCCGGCTCACTCGTCGCGGCCGCCGCCAGTGCCAGAAAACGCAGCTCCCAAACCGTCGCATCGTTATCTAAAGTCCCCCCACTCCAGACGTCAGCGCCCCCACGCGCCCCGGCGATCGGCTGGGTATAATCGTTCCCCTTGGTCCACCCACCCGCCTTCGATTGCATCGCCACAACCCGCTCCGCCACCGTCGCCGCCACCGCACTCGCATACCACTCGGGCGCCGCCGATAACTCAAGACCTCGACTATGTTTCCCGGGGATCCCCGCGCCCTCAATTTTTTGAAAACTCGGCGTCGTCCACCCTTCCCGCACCGGTAGGGTCACCGCCAAAGCCCGGGAAGACTCGAGATAGATCCGCCAAGCGGCCTGCTCAGCCGCCGGTAAGGCGGCCCATCGCTCGGCCGTCACTGGTAAAAATTGTGGCTCGCTCGGCCAAGCTCGGGGTGCTTTCGCCGCCCGGCCAATTGAGCCGAGCACGCTGATCACCCCGCACAGGACCATGGCGAATCGCAGAATCTAAATTTTAGAACGCATGCGGGAGAAGCCAGTTTAGAGGGCAGATTTCATAGAAGAATGACAGGCGGACCCACTCGCTTGGACTCGCGAGCGCATCAACAAAAAGCCTGACGCTGCCGCAGGATTTTCGATGCGTCCGACCTCACGAGCGCCTGACTTTTCCCGCCGCTGCTCTCAGACAGAATTGCCCTCCGCCGACCACCCGCGGCACCCAACCCGACGCTCAGCGCTCACTCAGCCTCCTGATAACCGCAGGCAACAAGGCATGCTCCGCCGTGTGCATTTTCTCCACCAACATTTCTAATGTATCACCCGTTTCAATACGTACGACCGCTTGATCAAGGATCGGGCCTCCGTCCACCTCCAGCGTCACGGAGTGCACCGTGCAGCCAGTAATTTTCACTCCCCGCCGAAACGCCTGCCCAATCCCATCCAATCCCGGAAAGCTCGGCAGCAAGCTCGGGTGCAGGTTAATGATTTTGCCCGAAAAAGCCTGCAAAAATCCCGGCTTTAATACTCGCATGAAACCGGCCAGCACCACCAGGTCCGGCTGCGCCGCGCTGACCGCCGCGATAAAACGCGCCTCGCCCGCACCCTCCAGCTTTGTCTTAAAAGGCGCTGGATCGACAAACGCCGAGTTCACCGCAAAGCGCTCCCCGAGAGCCAAAATACCCGCCGCCGGCTGATCCGAGAAAACCGCCACCACTCGGGCACGACCCAAGCGACCAGCTTTTTCCGCCTCGAGAATCGCCGCAGCATTTGAACCGCGGCCTGAACCCAGAATGACCAGTCGCATCGGACTCAGATTTCCCCCGCCGCTTTAATCTTGGCGATCAGATTCGTCGTGCTGAAGCCCGCGAGAAAGGGCATAAAATCCACCTGGGCCCCCACCGATTCAAGCGCGGCGCGTTCACCCCGATCAAGTTTTTCCAGCGTATAGTCGCCAGCCTTGCAGTAAACATCCGGCGCGATCGCCCGAATCTCCCCATCCAGACGCGGCGTGCCAAAGATAAAAACCCCATCAACGCAGGCCAAAGCCCCGAGCGCGTAGGCTCGCTGCTCCTCGTTCTGCACCGGCCGCGACGGGCCTTTCAACGCCCGCGCACTCAAATCCCCATTCAACGCAATGTACAGGGCATCCCCCTGCTGGCGCGCTTGCTGGAGGTAATAAAGATGTCCGGTGTGCAGCAAATCAAAGATGCCGTTGGTCAGCACCACGCGGCGGCCCGCCGCTCGCAGCTGGCCGCGCTGCGCGACCGCTTCCGCCAGAGTAAACAGTTTGGGATTGTCGAGGGTCACGTTTTCGCAAGCCTCTCGCCGCTGACCGCTTTTGTCCATTCGGTTAACACTCCTGCACTCTTTATGAAACCCCTTCTCCTCGCCGCTGGTCTTCTCGCCGCCGTCACCACCACCACTTTTGCCTCCAAGGAAAAACCGGTCATCGGTCTTTCACTCGATACATTGAAGGAGGAACGTTGGCAACGCGACCGCGACACCTTCATCGATGCCGCGAAACAACTCGGTGCCACCGTCATCGTCCAGTCCGCTAACAGCGACGACACCCGCCAGACTCGCGATATCGAATCACTGATTAGCCGGCGCGTCGACGTCCTCGTCATCGTTCCCCACAACGGCGAAGCCATGAACCGCGCCGTTAAATCTGCCAACGATGCCAAGATTCCGGTGATCGCTTACGATCGTCTCATCAAAAATTGCTCCATCGATTACTATCTAGCGTTCGACAACGTGAAAGTAGGCGAAGCTCAGGCCAGCTACATCGCCAACCACTTGGCCCTCGGTCGCACTGCCCGCATCGTGCGCATCTACGGCGCCCCCACCGATAACAATGCCAAGCTCTTCAAGGAGGGGCAGGATAATATTCTCCTGCCTTTGATCAAGCAGGGCAAGATTGAGGTCGTTCACGAGGACTGGGCACTTGATTGGAAACCCGAAAACGCCAAAAAAATTACGAACGCCGCCATCACCAAAGCCGGCCGCAACCTCGACGCCATTATCGCTTCCAACGACGGCACCGCCGGTGGCGCCATCCAAGCCTTACAAGAAGACGGGCTCGCCGGGAAAGTCCTCGTCACCGGGCAAGATGCCGATCTCGCCGCCTGCCAGCGCATCCTTCGCGGCACCCAGGCCATGACCATCTATAAGCCACTCAAAAACCTCGCCACGCTCGCCGCCCGCGTCGCCGTCGAGGTCGCCCAAGGCCGCGCGCCCACGACCCTCACCACGCTCGACAACGGTAAACATCTCGTCCCCTCAATTCTTGAAAAAATTATCTCAGTCGATCGGGGTAATCTCTCCGCTACCGTCGTCGCCGATGGCTTTCACCCCGCCGCCGCTCTAAAATAGCTCGTAGACTACCCGCGGGTGCCAGCCGGTCTTCCAGCGGCGGCGGCCGACGATCGCATCGCCGATCTTCTCCTTCACCTCGCATGCCCGCCGTCCTCACCGCTCGTGCCCTCGTCAAGCACTTCCCCGGGGTCGTCGCGCTCAATGGCGTCGATTTCGAACTTCTCCCCGGAGAAATTCACGCCCTCTGCGGAGAAAATGGCGCCGGTAAATCTACGCTCATCAAACTTCTCTCCGGCATTCATCCGCACCGATCCTACCAAGGCGAACTCTTCGTCGACGGCCGCGTCGTCGCCTTTCACTCCATTCGTGACGCCGCCGCGGCCGGGATCGCCGTCATCACCCAGGAATTTGCCCTCATCGATGAGCTGAGCGTCGCTGAAAATATCTTCCTGGGGAGGGCTCCTCGGCGTGGCCTGCGGATCGATTGGCCTGAACTCCACCGCCGCACCGCCGCCCTTCTGACCGATTTCGGACTCACCCTCGCGCCCGAAACACCCGTGCGTGCACTGGGCATCGGTCAAAAACAACTCGTCGAGATCATCCGCGCCATCGACAAAAATTCCCGCGTCCTCGTCCTCGACGAACCCACCGCCGCGCTCACCGGCCAGGAAGCCGCCAGCCTCCTCAGCCATCTGCGCCGCCTCCGCGCTCGAGGAACTGCCTGCATCTATATTTCTCACAAACTCGAGGAGGTCTTCGCCATCGCCGACCGGATCACCGTGCTCCGCGACGGCCAAAGTGTCGCGGCCTTCCGCCGATCCGAAGCCACGATTCCCCTCGTCATCCGCCATATGGTCGGGCGCGCCCTCGGGGAGATGTTTCCCGAACGCCCCGCCCTCGCCACCGCGCCCCCGCTCTCTGCCAACCCGCCCACCCCACCAACCCGCCAGCCTCTCCTCGCCGTCCGCGACCTCACCGTGGCACCTGCAGCCGGCGAGCCGCCCGTGCTCCACCAGCTATCGTTCAATCTCCACGCGGGCGAAATTCTCGGCTGCGGTGGCTTGATGGGCGCCGGTCGCACCGAGTTGCTCACGCATCTTTTCGGCGCTTGGGGCCACCGTATTCACGGAGAGGTTACACTTTCCGGGCTCCCCTACCCCCAACCGACACCACGCGACTCTCTCGCCCGTGGGCTCGCCTTCGTCAGCGAAGACCGCCGCCGCTTCGGCCTCGTCCTGAATCAGAGCATCGGCTTTAACCTTTCGCTGGCCAGCCTCGCGGCGTGCACCGTCGCACCCGGTCGGATCGACCTTCACGCCGAGTACGCTCGCAACCAGGTCTTGTTTGATAATCTCGGCATTAGGGCGCCGGGCCAAGCCACTCCTACCGGCGGACTTTCAGGAGGTAACCAGCAGAAAGTGGTCCTCGGAAAATCGCTCCTCACTCACCCCTCAATCATTCTGCTCGACGAGCCCACCCGCGGCATTGATGTCGGCGCCAAGCAAGAGGTCTACGCCCGCATCCACCAACTCACTTTGGCCGGCATGGCGGTTCTCCTGGTTTCGAGCGACCTGCCGGAACTCATGGGCCTAAGCGATCGTATCATCATGCTCGCAGCCGGCCGTATCGCCGGTGAATTTCCGCGCGCCGCATTCTCTCCGGACACTCTGCTCGCCGCTGCGATGGGTCACCCCGCCGCATCCTAACCTTGTTAACCCGATGACTCTGCCACGCCCTCTTCGTCACCTCGCCTTACCCCTCGCCCTCACGGTGATCGGCACCTTTTTCGCGCTCCGCGAACCCGCCTTCCTCGGCTCCCGCAACCTCACTCAGCTGATCGTCGAATTCTCCATCACCGGCACCCTCGCTCTCGGGATGTTTTTAATCTTGCTGACCGGCCAAATTGATCTCTCCGCGGGCAGTGGCGTCGGGCTCATCGGTGGAATCGCCGCCGTGCTCGTCTTCCAACAAAGTTGGCCCGCCCCCGCCGCGCTACTCACAGCTTTCATCGCCGCCCTCCTGCTCTGGACGCTCATGGGCGCACTGATCGTCCGGCAGCGCATTCCCTCCTTCATCATCACCCTCGGCGGCCTGCTTATCTTCAAGGGCCTCTTCTGGCTTGTCATTCAGAACTCCACCATCCCCGTCGCCCGCGGCGATCAGGAAAATATCTATTCCCTCCTCACCACCTACCACCTCCCTGCGCCAACCGGCTGGCTGCTCGGCCTGGCCTTGGCCGCGGGCCTCGGCTGGCTGACTTGGCGCAAACGGATCGCGCGAAGCGCTTATGGCTGGCCGCTGCCTTCAATCGCCCGTGCGCTGAGCACTTGGCTCGCGATCACCACCGCCCTCTTCGCCCTCATCACCGTTTGTAATCACTTTCGCGGCGTGCCGTTCTCGCTCCTGATTCTCAGCGCGACCGCCGGCAGCGTATTCTTCCTCACCCAGCACACCCCCTTCGGCCGCCACCTCTACGCCATCGGCGGCAACGAGGAGGCCGCCGCCCTTTCCGGGATCGCCGTCCATCGCGTCATGACGGGCGCCTATCTCTTGATGGGGATCACCGTGGCGCTCACCGGCTTTATGACTACGGCCTATTCCGGCGCATCCACGACCACCGTCGGCGATCTTATGGAATTAGACGCGATTGCCGCCTGCGTCATCGGCGGCACCGCCCTGCGCGGCGGTCGCGGCTCCGTCGGCGGGGTCATCGGCGGCGCGCTTATCATGACCGCCCTTCTCAACGGCATGACCCTCCTCGCCGTTTCCCCCGAGTTTAAATTTATCGCGCGCGGCACCGTTCTCGCCCTCGCAGTCTGGCTCGACGTGAAACTCAGCGCGCGCGCATCGAAACATTGATCCAAGCGAGCGCGGCGCTTGTGCGGCGGCCCGGACCGGATTCTTCAGAAGAACTTTTTAGCCTTCTCAAAAAAAGACTTGGACGTGGGTTCGTTGGCATCACCGCTCACCCGGGCAAATTCCTCGAGCAGGCGCCGCTGCTCCTCCGAGATCTTCTGCGGCACCTCCACCTGGACGCGCAGCAGTTGGTCTCCCGGCGCCCCCCCCCGTAGATTCGGCATGCCCTTGCCACGAAGCCGGAACGTCGTGCCACTCGCGGTCGCCGCGGGAATTTTCAGCGAGGCTTTGCCCGTTAACGTCGGCACCTCGATCGTGCCACCGAGCGCCACCAAAGTAAATTTGATCGGGATTTCACAGAATAAATCCTCCCCTTGACGCTCGAACAACTCGTGTTCTTTGACGGAAAGAACGATGTAAAGATCCCCCGGCTGGCCCCCCGCCAGGCCCGCCTCGCCATTGCCCGAGGAACGTAAACGCGAGCCCGTATCAACCCCAGGGGGGATCCTGATGTTGAGCTTGGTATTTTGAGCCATCCGACCTTCGCCCCGACACGCGGTGCAAGGCCGCTCAACCTTGGACCCAGCCCCTCGGCAGGTCGGGCACGCTTGCGTGTACGTGATAATTCCGCCCGAGCGGCGAATCTGCCCGGCACCCCGACAGGTCGGGCAGGTCACTTTCTTCGAACCCGGTTCAGCCCCGTTACCTTCGCAACGCTCGCAGCTCATATTCTTCCGAAACGAAATCTCCTTCTCGAAGCCGCGCGCCGCTTCCTCCAGCGAGATTTCCAGATCGTAGCGGAGGTCCGCCCCATCCCGAGTGCCATCCCGGCCACCGCCGCCACCAAACATCTCGTCGAAAATTCCCCCGCCCGCACCGCCGCCGCCGCCACTCGCACCACCTTGCTGGCCAAAGACCTCTCGAAAAATGTCGAAGGGATCGTGAAAGCCCCCGCCGCCACCACTAGGCCCACGGGGCACCCCGCCACCCCCGCCCTCAAACGCCGCCGCCCCATAACGATCGTAGGCCGCCCGCTTTTCTGGGTCGTTCAAAACCTCATAGGCGTGCGCAACTTTCTTAAACATTTCCTCCGCCTCTTTATTGCCGGGATTTTTGTCCGGGTGATATTGCACGGCCTTCTTGCGATAGGCCTTCTTCATCTCTTCCGCGGTGGCACCTTTTTGCACACCGAGCAGTTCGTAGTAATCTTCCTTCGCCATAAAAAAATAAATCTTAGCGCATTCGCCCTCAACTCACTGGTTAGGACCGTCAACCGCGACGGCCGCCAACGCTCAGACGACGACTCCTTTCTCCGGACCACTCGAAACCACCACCGCCGCCGGCCGCAGCAGTCTTCCATTTAAAGAATACCCCGTCCGCACCACATTCAGCACATGCTCGTCCTTCACTCCGGCACTCGGCTGATGCGAAATGCTTTCATGCTGGTGCGGATCAAAAGGCAGCCCCAGCGGATTAATCTCTTTCAGCCCATGATTCGTCAAAGCACCCTTAAACTGCGACAGAACCATCTCCAAACCGCCGACTAGCGATTTGATATCCGCGGTCGGCGATTTCGCCGCACCGATCGCCAACGTCAGCGTGTCCAAGACCGGAAAAATATCCTCCAAAACCCGCCCTGTCGCCGCGGTGCGAAGCTCGTCCCTCTCGCGCATCGCCCGCCGACGGAAATTCTCCAAGTCGGCGGCAGTCCGTACGAACTTGTCGTAGTTGGCAGCCGCTTCCGCCTTCGCCGCGGCGAGTTGACTCACCCCATCTGCGACCGGCTGGCCCTCGACCACAGGGTCGACGATGGGCGGGACGTTGGACTTGGGCTCAAGAGTTTCAGGCTCGTTCATCATGCTTTGGAAGAAAGACCAAACTCGGTCTTCCGCAAATCTTCAAGCGCGCAGGTGAGGCGAACTTCGGCGCGCCCCCATTATCCGCCCCAGCGAACCGCGGGCCTCGCTCCTAATCATCCAACCCGACCCACCACCCCCGCCCCCATCCTCAACTCGCTCCACCAACCACCGACGCGTCTCTTCAGTCCGCAAAATTTTCCGTCAGCAAAACAACCGTCGGTCCTTCCGCAAAAAACGTGAAGCCGCCAGCGTAGGGCACTAAAACATTTTCCCCTCGCCCCAGTCTCAATCCGCCATCCGCGCTCACCCCTGCGTCAACCCTCCTTTTCGCTAATAAAGCGCCGCTCACGACACTCAGTAAGCGCGGCTGCTCCCCAGCCAAAATCTCCATCCGCTCTCCAGCGGCCAACCCGCATCGACGAATCTGAAATTCTGCACCCACCGCCAGCACCGCCGCACTCGCCGCTCCCCGCAAAGGCACCGGCTCGAAATCCTGCCAGTCAATCGAACGTAAGGATTCCTCTAGGTGCAACGGCCGCGGCTTGCCGTCCAAACCGACCCTCCCCCAGTCATACACGCGATAGGTCGTGTCGGAGTTTTGCTGAATTTCAAGTATCAGGTTACCCGCGTCGATCGCGTGCAGCTGCCCACTGCGCACCAAAATCGAATCTCCCGGCGCAACGCCAAAACGATGAACGCACTCCTCAACGGTTTGCGCCCCAATCGCTCGCTCAAACTGCTCCCGCGTCACTCCCCGCTTCAAACCCACCATCAGTTTCGCCCCAGGCACCGTCTCCGCAATATACCAGTTTTCAGTTTTCGGCTCTCCTCCCAGCGCCGCCGCGATCCCCGCCGGCGGGTGCACCTGCAAACTCAGACGCTCCCGACAATCCAGCCATTTAATTAAAATGGGGAACGGCTGGCCCACCGGCCAACTCGGGCCCATCACCTCCGCGGCGTTAGCAGCGAGCACTCGCCTGAGCGTCTGCCCGTGCCACGCACCACCCACCACCACCGACTGGGCCTCCGGCCGATCGACCACTTCCCAGCTTTCCCCCACCGGTCGCTCTCCGGGTAAAATTCGGCCAAAAACTGTCTCCAAAATACGCCCACCCCAAACTCTTTCTTGGTACAGGGGCTCAAAACGCAAGAGATCGCACATAATAAATGTCAGAGTTTTTCGGGAAAGATCGCGGGGATGTTTACATTTGACCGCTCGTCTTGATAACGTGCAATCCCGCTTCTAATCCGCCGCCTGCCGACCAAAATGCGCAAGTCCGAGAACTCAAACCGAAACGATGGCCCGTCTCTTTTAGCGGCCCGCTATCAGCCGAACTGGCTGATCGCTCTCCTGTGCTTTGCGTTCGGCTTATTTCTGCTCGTCGCACTTCTCACGTACGATCCCGCCCAAAGCAGCTGGAAAACCACCTCCCCCGTTCTGAAAAACCCCGCGGGGATCTGGGGCGCCAATTCCGTCTGGACCCTCCTCTTCACCTTCGGGTTCAGCGCGTGGCTCTTCCCCGTCTTTCTCCTGTGGATGCTCTACACCTCCCTCCGCAACGCCAAACACCTGACTGGCACCCGCGCAATCGCGATGGTCTTCGCCTGCATTGCCCTCTCCGTGCTCCTCGCGATGTTTCATCCGGCCAAATGGGGCAGCGATTACTTCCCCCAAGGGTTCGGCGGACTCGTCGGCACCACCCTTTACCACCGCCTGCTGGCCGACGCCCTCGGCCCCTTCGGTTCGAGCCTCATTTTCGGCACGCTCTACTGCGGATCCCTCATGTTTATCTTCATGCGCGATATCGCGGGCGAATTCGAAAAAATCTTCACCCGCTTCACCGCTTGGCGCTCGGCGCGCGCCAAGCTCAAAGCCGAGGCCGATGAACTCCGGCAAATGGCGCAGGACGCTCAGTCCAAAAAGAAACCCATCGCCCCCCTCGTCGCCGCCACTCTCCCCACTGCCCTCACCAACACTCCCGTCGGACCCAACGGCAAGAAAACCTTCGCCGCAAACTTACCCGGGGGCTCACTCACCCCAAACCCCGTTTCCCCAGAGCCCACTTCTGCCAGCACACCCCTCGCATCCTTCGAGAAAACCGCTCCCACCCTCCCGCCTCCCCCCAAGCCCACCGCGCCGCCCAAACCTGTTCCTCCCAAAACGTCCCTTGGCACCACCGCTATCGAGACCAAATCCCTCGAAGTAAACGTCTCCGGAAAAGCCGAGCTTAACATCGTCAAACCCGAAGAGCCCAAAAAAGCCGGCAAGGTTTTCCTCCCCCAAAGCGAGGACGCTACCTATCAATTCCCCCCGCTCTCCCTCCTCAAGGAACAGGCCAAGCCCGCGTCCAGTAATAGCGAAGAGGAACATCGCCGCAACGCCGATAACCTTCTCCGGATTCTCAGCGAATTTGGCGTCGAGGTCACCCTCGGGGAAATTCACGTCGGGCCCGTCATCACCCGTTACGAGGTCGTGCCCGCCGCTGGCGTTCGCGTCGAAAAAATCGCCGGCCTCGATAAAAATATCGCACTCGGCATGCGCGCCCAGTCCGTCCGCATCCTCGCACCCATCCCCGGCAAAGCCGCCGTCGGCGTCGAGGTCCCCAACCAACACCCCACTCCCGTTGGCATGCGCGAACTGCTCGAGAGCGAGGATTGGGCCCAGGTCAGATCCGAAATCCCCATCGCCCTCGGCAAGGACGTCTCCGGAAAACCGCTGCTCTCCGACCTTTCCAAAATGCCCCACTTGCTCATCGCCGGCGCCACCGGCTCGGGCAAATCGGTCTGTATCAATTCCATCGTCGCCTCCATCCTCTATTCTAAGAGCCCCAAAGATCTCCGGCTCATCATGGTCGACCCCAAGGTCGTCGAATTGAAAATCTTCAATTCGCTTCCTCACATGCTCATCCCCGTCGTTACCGAGCCAAAAAAAGTACCCGCCGCCCTTAAATGGCTCCTCGGCGAAATGGAACAACGCTACCAAATTTTCGCGAAAGCCAACGTCCGTAATATCGTCGGCTTTAATAACCGAAAAAAAAGCGCCCAGCCGGTGCCGCCTCCAGACGGCCAAACCGCTTTCGCGGGCGTCGATCCGCTCGACAACGACGACCTCGAAATACCTGAGCGCTTACCCTACATTGTCGCCATCATCGACGAACTCGCCGACCTCATGATGGTCGCACCAGCCGAAATCGAAACCAGTATCGCCCGCCTCGCTCAACTCGCCCGCGCCGCGGGTATCCATCTCATCATCGCCACCCAACGCCCGTCCGTTAACGTCATCACCGGAGTTATCAAAGCAAATCTCCCCTCGCGCATCGCCTTCCAAGTCGCCTCCCAAGTCGACTCTCGCACCATTCTCGACACCAAGGGCGCCGATACCCTCATCGGGCGCGGCGATATGTTGTTCTCACCTCCAGGAACGTCTCGTCTCGTCCGCGCCCAAGGCGCCTTTGTCTCCGACGAAGAGGTCCAAGAGATGGTCGAGTTCCTCAAACGCAACGGCCCGCCCCAATACGCCCAATCTGTCCAACAACAAATTGATCGCGACGCACGCGAAGACGATGAAAACGAAGATGATGACGACGGCGATCTTGGCGACGATGACGAATTGTACCACCAAGCCGTCGAGGTCCTCAAGGCCACCAAACGCGCCAGCACCTCCATGCTCCAACGCAAACTCCATATCGGCTACAACCGCGCCGCCCGCATCATGGAAATCATGGAAGAAAAGGGCATCGTCGGTCCTGAAAACGGCTCCAGCCCTCGAGAAATTCTTGTCGATCTGGAGTCACTTTGAAACGCTCCCGCCCGCGCTCCCGCGCTACGATCAAATCCAACGAGTGCGACCCACCACCCCGAGCCCACTCAACGGGATCCACAAAATCCGGCTTCCCCTTTACCCTTTAACCCCCTAACCCATCTCCATGCAGACCATCGGTGAGCGCCTCGAAGAGGCGCGCAAAAAAAAAGGCATCTCCATTCGCGAGGCAGCCGAGGCCACAAAAATCCGGGGCGACTTCCTGCAAAAATTTGAGACCAATCACTTCGACATCGGCCTCACCGAGATCTACACGCGCGGCTTCCTGCGCACCTATGCAAACTTCCTAAAAGTTCCCGCAGATCGGATCATCAGCGACTACGATGCCCTCGGCCGCGGCGCTTTGCGCCCGCGTCAGCCCAGCCGGGAAATCTACGGCCGCATGGATATTTCCATCGCAAAGACCGAGGAGGGCGATCCCGCCACCCCCGCCGCCGAAACCACTCCCGCCCACGAGCCTTCTCACGCGAACCGCGGCCCCAGTCGACCCCGCACCGGCAGCTCCTTGCCGACCGGCATCGACCCGGCCATCGTCTTCAAATATTCCAAAATCGCCGCGGCTGTCCTCCTCGTCGCCGTCCTCCTCATTATCGTCCAGTCCTTCACTAGCAGCAAGAAGCCCAGCCCCACTCCCGTCACCGCGACCCCCACCCCCCCGCGCGGACCCGTCTTAACGTTCGTCGCCATCAACCCCGTCCAAGTTACGGTACGCCGCAAAAATACCGACGACACCGAGGGCGAAATGTTGCTCTCCGGCATGCTCGCCATCGGTGAATCCAAAACGATCGCCCGCCCCGGCGCCGTTTTCATCGAGGCCAGCCGCGCCGAAAATCTCGAAATTGAGATCAACGGTAAACGCCATAATCTCGGCTCACTTCTCGGCAACGGTTACCAACGCGGCCAATTGCCCGGGCCGTAAATCATCCCGGCGCCCAACCCGCCCAACCCGCGGGAGCCCTCACTGGCAAGCAGGCACCAGCGCCCCGACCAGCGCGCCAAGTCCTCCCCAACCGCTACTCACGCGCGGCCCCACCAGACTGCGCCTCAAGCAACGCCGTTCCCACCGGGCCGCCAGCTGCCATCACCATCGGGGGCGGACGCTTCTTCCACTCGAAGCTCTCCAATCAATCGCCGCGATCTTGCCCGGTGCTTCGCTAAAAACCCACGCGCCCCCTTCTCCGCACGCCCGGCCACGCACTCGCCAAGCGATTGAAAATTAGCGCAACGCCACCGGCGGTCCCAGCACTTCGCGCAACACGAACGCGCGCCGCAGGCTCGCCGGATCACGCACATCCGCCAAAACTTTGCCCCTCACCACCGACCTTAAGCCACCCTCAGATTGAGAAGCCGCGTAATTATCCGCTGCAAGGTTCTTCGCCCGCCGCTCCACCAAAACACGGGACTCCTCCATCACCCGCAAACTCTCCGCCAATTGTTGCTGCCGCTCCAGTTCCAGACTTAGGCTCTCCGACCGCAACGCCGTTGGCACCGGCGCCCTGACCGGGCTCGGCGGCAGCGCGGGCGGCGGCAAAATCTCCCGCTGTAACTCTTCCATCACTCGGCGCAAAGGCCCCCCAAAGGGTTCCGGCATTTGCGTGGTTTCCATCCGCCGAGGCATCGCCGGCGGCAAGGGCTCACTCGGAGCCAGCGGCGGCGCCGCCAACTCGCCCCGCCGCGCGGCAATTCGCCGCCTAATCTGCTCCTGCACTTCACGCGTCCGCCGTTGCTCTTCCAGACTGTCAGGCTTAGCTTGGGGCGCGGGCTTTTCCTCGCGAGAACGCATCCATCCCCGCACCACCTGGCTCACAAATACGAGCAGGAATATCAGGACCGGCAACTTTCCCATCACCCAATCAAAAAGGCTGGCAGCGGCGAACACGGTTCAAAAAATTAACCCGCCGCCTTACTTCTTCCCGTCAGGGTGCGCAATCGAGGAGCGCATCTGCGTGTCAGACTGAATGTTTTCCATCTTGTAGTAATCCATAATGCCCAAACGCCCCGAACGAAACGCTTCCGCCATCGCCAGCGGTACCTGCGCTTGCGCTTCCACCACCTTCGCCTGCATCTCCTGCACGCGCGCTTTCATTTCCTGCTCAACCGCTACCGCGGCCGCGCGACGAATCTCCGCCTGCGCCTGCGCGATACTCTTGTTCGCCTCGGCCTGCGCTTCCTGCAATTTCGCACCCACATTCTCACCCACATCAACGTCCGCGATGTCGATCGACAAAATCTCAAACGCCGATCCCACATCGAGACCACGCGCCAGCACCGTTTTAGAGATGCTGTCCGGCGCTTCCAAAACCGACTTGTAGCTTTCCGACGAACCAATCGTCGATACGATCCCTTCGCCCACCCGCGCGATGATCGTGTCCTCCTTCGCTCCGCCCACAAAACGATCCAGATTCGTTCGCACCGTCACCCGCGCCTTCACTTTCACCTGAATGCCGTCCTTCGCCACACCATCAATCGTCGTACGCCCACTCGCAGGATTCGGACAATCAATGACCTTCGGGTCCACCGAGGTCCGCACCGCCTCAACCACGCTCTTACCCGAACCTTTCGTCGCGAGATCAATCGCGCAGGCTCGATTCCATCCCAATTCAATGCCCGCTTTCTGAGCGGCAATCAGCGCTTGCACCGTCGGCACGACGTCACCACCCGCCTGATAGTGCGACGCAATTTGATCCGCGTCCACCTCGATGCCGGCACGCACCGCGGTGATCCTCGCATCCACAATCAGGCCATACGGAATACTCGCGAATTTTAACGCGACCAGTTTCGACATCGGCACAGGCGCACCGTTAAAGAGCGCCTTCACCCACGCCCCAATCAAACTAAAGACAATCGCGCCAATAATTAAAGCGATTAGGCCGGCGATAATCAGACCGATCAGTGGAAGACTCATGTGGTTGAGATAGTTGAGGATTGAACGACAATTAAACGAAAATTATCCAAGTCGATGATGTCGACTGCGGCACCCGCGGCGACATGGCCACTGCGGGCAAACGCCTCATAGCGCCGGTCACCCAGCGCCACCACCCCGGTTGGTGCCAGTGGCGTGATCGCGACCGCGCGCTGGCCGACCACGGTCCGAGCGGCAATCGCTGGCTGGCTTTGGCCCCCACTCCAAGACTTCCAGGAAAACTTCCGCGCCAGCCGGCTCTTCGGCAACCACTCAAGCTCAAGGTAGAGCGCGACGCCGCCCAATACCAACGCCACCCCGGAAGCGTAGGCCCCCGCGTTCACTCCGAAACGACTGAACGCCACCGCCACGCCCGCCACCCATGCCATCCCCCCTAAAACACCCAGGAGCGATCCCGGCACGAACACATCAACGCCCACGAGAAGAATGCCCACCGCAAAAAATAATAGGACCAAGCTCATCCACGAGGATTCTCCACCGCCACGCACTCCACCACCAGCCCAAAATCCGTCTTGCGGCGAATCACGACCCGCGCTCCCACGACCGCCGATCCCACTTCGAGTCGCGCGTCATACCGCCGCCCCGCCACCTCCACTTGTCCACTCGGAAAGAGCCCCGTCACCGCTACCGCCATATGCCCGACCAGCCCGTCAACCTCCATCGCCATCGCCAGCGGCTGCCCCGGACCCGCCAAAACTTCACCGATCGCTAACCGCGTAAAAAACCAGCCCTTCGGAATAAAACGCGCAAACGCGAGTGCCACCACCACCGCAACCACGACCCCTAAGGCAAGATCCCGCACCGGCCCAAACAATAACGCATCATTAAAAACGATCGGCCGGTTCGGCCAAATATCCGCCATCGACCACACCAACGAACCCGCCATCAGCGTCAGGCCACCCAAGGCAAAAACCACAAATCCCGGCAAGAAAACCAATTCCAACAAGACCAGCAAAAGGCCCAGCCCAAAGACCATCATCGGCTCATGACCCGAGAGCCCCGCCACAAAATTACTCAGAAAAACCACCGCCAAAAGCGCAATTCCCACGATCCCGAAAATCCCGAACCCCGGCGTTTTAAACTCGATGTACAAAGCCAACAAACCCAGTCCCATCAGAATTGGCGCCACCGCGTGCATCATCACGGCAAGTCGTTCCGACCAGGTCACCGTCAACACTTTCACCGAAAACTGATCGGCCCCAAATTTTTGCGTCAACAAATCCGTCACGCTCGCCGCCATGCCCGCGCCCAGCAGCGCTTGCGGCGGCTCACCATAAGCCTTGAGCGCCTCACTTGCCGTCAACGTCAACAACTCACCCTTGGGTTTCAAAACGTCTTCACCGATCTTCAAGATGTAGTCCTCGTCGATCATCGCCGAAACCACCTGCCCGCGAAACCCTTTGCCTTCCGAGAGCGACCGCACCTCCGCCCGCAAATAACTCACCACTTTTTGCCGCATCGATTTATCGATCTCCTGCCCCGTCGCGCCCACCGGCGCGGCGGCCCCAATCTTGCCCCGAGGAGAAAACCAAATTTCCTCCGTGGCGGCCGCGATAAACGCCCCAGCCGAGAGCGCCTGATCATTTACAAACGTAATCGTCGTCCCCGGAAACTTACCGAGCGCTTCCATGATCTCGAACGTCACATCAAGCGCACCGCCGGGTGTTTTCATATCCAGAATCACTACATCGGCCTTTTCCTCAATCGCCTCTTTCAGCCCACGCCGGATTATAAAAAGCAACGGACCGTCGACCTGCTCACGGACCGGTACCACGAGGACGCGTTGCTTCCGCGCCCCCTCCACCACGGCGCCGCGCGAGGCGTCGACCGCTGCGCCCACGAGCGCCTGCACCGCAAGACCGACTGCCATCAGCCGAGACGCGAACAGGACCCGTCCAACCAACGATGATGAACACCCTTCAAACATTCCGTCGAAACCTTGCGCAAAAAAAACGCCCAAGCAAGCTCGCGTCACACTGCCTCCAGCAAAAAAAACGCGCGCACCTTTTGAAATAATAACTTTGCGCACCACCGCGCCTCCGCGTTAAACGCAGCCCCGCACCCTATGGAAAAGGTCACCTACCAAGGCCATCAACTCACCCGCTGGCACGTGGGTCGTTCCACTTTTCTCGCCTTGCCCGAACTGGGCGCGCGACTCATGAACTGGAACCTCACCCTCGGCGACGGCTCCGTTCGTGATATTTTGTACTGGCCGGAAGACGCCAACTTTGACGACTTCGCCAAGGTCCGCGGCGGCAACCCGATTCTATTTCCCTTCAATGCGCGGGTCTTCGATCGCGGCGATATTCACTACTGGCGAGCCGACGATGATGTCCGCCGCGCCATGCCGATGCATGGCCTCGCCCGCCAAGGCGAGTTCAAAGTCACCCGCCTCGATGCCCGCGGCTTTGTCGCCGTCTTTGTCCCCAACGATGAAGCCCGCCAGTGCTACCCGTACCAATACGAGTTTACCGTCACTTATCGATTCGAGGCCACCGGGCTAATGTGCGAACTCGCCCTCACCAATCTCGGCCGCGAACCACTGCCGTGGTCCGCCGGCCATCACTTTTATTTCACCGTGCCGTGGGTAGAGGGCACCACCCGAGGCGACTATCTTATTCGGATTCCCGCCAACAAACGACTGCGCCAGGATTCCACTGGAGCGCTCATCGCCGGACCGACCTTACAGACGGACGAAAATCTGGCCAACCCCGCGCTGATTGACGCGCTCCACATGGGACTGCGCGACTCCGAAGTCAGGTTTGGAGAAAAAGACCGAACCGGAGATATTATCATTCAGCTGGGCACAGAGAAAATTCCTCACGCCAACGCCACGTTTGTAACGTGGACGCTGGCGCCAGATTCACCGTTTTACTGCGTCGAACCTTGGATGGGCCCGCCCAATGCGCCCGAACACAAAATCGGCCTCCATCACGTGGCGCCCGGCGAAACCCAGCGTTTCACCGTGAGTATCAAGGTTCAATAACCCGGCCATTTAGCACTCCCTTTTTTTCCTGAAATTATTCATCTTCAATTTTATGGATACGACTTTCGCTTCACTTGCCTTCATCGACGGGGTCGGCGCTCCGGAAATGATGCTGATTTTCGTGCTCATTCTCGTGCTTTTCGGCGGCGATAAACTACCCCCGTTCGCCCGCGGACTGGGCAAGTCCATTCGTGAATTCAAAAAAGCCGCCGCGGGAGTAGAGGAGGAATTCAAGCGAGCCCTCGATGAGGACGAGCGCAAGCACACGACGCCGCAACTCACCGCCGCCGCCAGCACCGCCCCTAACCCAACTGACGCCGCGGGTCCCGATGCCGCTACCCACCATCCGGATGAGTACCACCACGATTACGATCACGACTACCATTCGCAACATCCGGAGATTAAGCCGGAAACTCCGAGCACCGATGCGACCACCGCGGGCGTGACCCCCTCAGGTGACCCAACGCCCGCCGAGCAACCCACCCTCGCCGCCGAGCCGGCTTCTGCGCCAACCGAACATGGGATCACGACCGACGCCAGCTTGGCCGCCCCCGCACCTTCCTCCGAGACCATCGCCCCGGAACCCGCTGCGCTGGCCCCGATCGTCGTTCCCACGACTCCGCCTCAGACCGCGACGCGGCCCGAGCAAACTTGAGAACGGCCCGGCCGACGACCGCGAGGTCATCGGGTTGATATCACCAACCGATCACGCGAGTGCCGGAGGCGAACTTTGCCTTGGGCACGGCGGTCGGCGCCTGCACCGCGAACACCATCACGGTCCAGGCTGTCCGGGGCCCTTATCCGCCTGATGGCGCTGCTTTCTATCGGCTTAACGCGAGCTAAATTAAGCCCGCCGCGCCGGTGACGGTGCCCATGGTCGCGGACACGGCAGCGGCCGACGACAGCAGCAAACGGTGAAGGTAAGCGACCGCGGGGTTCGCAACGGTGGGCGCCGGGCACACGGCGGGAACACCGCGCGGCGGTTTTTTTTGTAGGCCCGCACGAGTCGTCTGGGTTGAGCCGAGGTGATCGCGGGGGCTGCGCGAAAGCCCTGGCGCTACCGCTCACGCGGACCGACTCCGACTTAAAACCCCCTACCATCGACGCGGGCCCCCGTTGGCGCCGACCCGACGTATCGCCGGCGTTTCTCCGCCTGATTTCGGCGTTCGGCTCGCTCAGGCGCCCAAAAATTGGCGAATCGAAACTGCCCGCCCCGGTCGGCGGCCCTATCCTCTCAGCTGAACTTAAAAAAAAGGGGCCCGGAAATTAATCCGGGCCCCGGTTGGTTCTAACCTCGAGGAGGGATTTAACCCCGGCCCAAGAGCCGCTTCCAAGTAATCCGATATTCCAAAGCGGCGACGCAAAGCATGGCGAACACGCTGACGTAGCCAATCAAGGACTCGGCATTAACGGAGGCACGGAAAGAAAGGGCGATCGCCGCACCCGCAATGAGGAGGCCAAGGACCGCGAGAAACACTGAACGATTATACTTATTCATAGATTTATAGCTTTTCATCGAATCGACTTGATTCAACGAGACGCAGTATACCTCAAAATTATGATAGTTGAAATCGAACCTTCCTATCTATTTGATAGTTTTAAACTATGGAATTAACCCAACTGCGGTACTTTGCGGCGGTGGCCGAGACTGGAAATTTTACACGGGCGGCGGAACGTTCTAACGTATCCCAACCCTCTTTAAGTCAACAGATTTTGAATTTGGAAAATGAGGTTGGTCATAAGCTTTTTCATCGGCTGGGCCGCAAGGCCGTTTTAACGGAGGCCGGCGTCGCCTTTCGGGAGCGAGCGCGGAGGATCCTTTTCGAAGTCGAAAACGCAGCCAAGGAGCTCGGCGATCACCCTAATTTGGGGAGGCGAATCACGGTTGGCGCGGTGCAGACCGTCATGCCGTACCTTTTGACACCTTTGATTGCGGAACTGCACACCACGCATCCGAATTTGCTGATTGATGCGCGGGAAGATTTCCGCGCGAACCTCGTGCGCGGCGTCGTCGAAGGCGACCTCGACCTTGCGATTGTCCCATTGCCCGTGAAGGAGCATCGGATTTCCGTTGAGCCGCTGATGACGGAACCGCTGTTGTTAGTGGTGGGGAAAGACCATCCGATTGCGGCCCGCGCGGAAATTAATCTGAACGACGTCGCTGGGGAAAGCTTCGCATCGTTGGGGGACGCCAGCGCGCTCGCGACGCAAATTCGGAGCTTCTTTGGCGACCAAAAGTTGCAACCGCGGATTGGTTTTCATTGTGCGCAGATCGCGACGCTCAAACTTTGGGTGGCGGCAGGGCTGGGCATTTCGATTTTACCCCAACTCGCCCGGTTGCCCGCGGACCGCGAGACGCTGACTTATCTCCGGCTGAGTGGAACCGCACCTACCCGAGAACTCGCGATCATTCGGCACCTGCAGCGCTACCAAAGCCGAGGGGCTGAGCAATTTATCTCCGTTCTGCGCGAGCATGTCCGCACGCGGGAAGAGTTAATGACCCACGCTACCCGCTGACGGTTGCGCTTTCCCTAAAAAAGCCAACGGTCGTGGTTTTATGCCGCACCGTGGACACCATCATGCGCTCTCCCCCAGGCGGGAACGCGCCACGCTTCTCACATTGGGAGCGCTGCAGTTCACGCACATCCTTGATTTCATGATTATCATGCCGCTGGGGGCGCAACTGATGAGCGTATTTGCAATCAGCCCGGCCCAGTTTGCCCATCTCGTCGCCGCGTATGGGTTATCGGCCGCAGTAAGTGGATTGGCGGGGGGGTTCGTGCTCGACCGCTTTGATCGCAAACGGGCGCTCGTCTGGCTTTACGCGGGCTTTGGACTGGCGACCCTTGCCTGTGCCTTGGCGCCAAGCCATCATGCATTACTGCTGGCGCGGATTGCCGCCGGGGCCTTCGGCGGTCTCACCGGCTCCCTCGTAAACGCGATGGTCGGCGATATTATTCCACCGGCCCGCCGAGGCCGTGCCATGAGCTTGGTGATGACCGCGTTTCCACTCGCCTCGGTGCTCGGCGTACCGATCGGGCTCGTGCTTGCGGGCAAATCTGGCTGGCACGCCCCCTTCTTTCTTCTCAGCGGTTGCACCGCTGGGGCGCTCGCCCTGGCGGCCCTCGTCTTGCCGCCAATCGAGACGGCGGTCAGCCGCCATCAACCGCTGCGGCAAATGCGCGAAATCCTCACCGACCACGTGTACCAGCGGGCCCTTGCACTCGGCGCCGTGCTCGTGATGGCCGGCGGCTTACTCATCCCTTTTATCGCGCCTGCCTTCATCGCGAACGTCGGCCTCGATGAGAAAATTCAACTGCCGATTACTTACATGGTCGGAGGGTTGACGACCGCGCTGACGACCCCGCTCATCGGCTGGCTGAGTGACCACATGAACCGGTTGAAGTTACTCATGATCATGTCGGTGGGGGCCGTGATCGCGGTGCTCGTCATCACCCGGATGGGACCCGCCTCACTGACCTTCGCGTCGCTGATGATGGCGTTATTTATGGTTACGATGTCGGGCCGATTTTCTCCGGTGATGACGATGATCACGAATGCCGTCGGGGCACGCCACCGCGGCGGCTTTATGAGCGTGCACGCTGCCCTGCAACAGGCGGCCACGGCCGGTGTGTGCCTGACCGCCGGCTTCTTCGTGACGCGCACGCCGGAGGGTCAGTTAGCGGGATTACCGATGCTCAGTTACGTCTCGATTGCCTGCTTTATTCTGACCGTCATTTTAGCAGCTGGGCTGTGCTCGGTTGCTCCGCATGTGGCGAGTCCGGCCGCCAGCCTGCTCGACCCTGCGACGCCGCCGCCCGCACCGCGGTAAAAGTCTCCCCCCTTCATGTTCAACTCGGATTCTCCCGCCACCTCCGCGCCGACCGCGTGCGCTCCCCAGCCAAGCGGAACGGCGGGGACTAGCCTCGCGCCGCGCCGCCGGCCCGAGTTGCTGGCGCCGGCGGGCGATTGGGAATGCGCCCGCGCGGCCGTCGAGAACGGGGCCGATGCCATTTATTTTGGTCTGGAGCGTTTCAACGCTCGGATGCGGGCCAAAAATTTTACGCAAAGTGATCTTCCGGCGTTGATGGAGTTTCTGCATCGGCGCGGTGTACGCGGCTACGTGACCTTTAACACGCTGGTATTTACGAACGAGCTCGCGGATGCCGCGGACTATCTTCGCACCATCATCGCGGCCGGGGTCGATGCGGCGATTGTGCAAGACATCGGGGTCTGCCGAATGATTCGGGCCCTTTCCGCGGATTTTCCCATCCATTGCTCCACGCAGATGACGATCACGAGCGCTGCCGGGGTGGAATTTGCGCGGGAGCTCGGAGCGCAGTTGGTCGTACTCGCCCGAGAAAATTCGATCGCAGAAATTGCCACGATTCGCGCGGCGCAAACGTCGCCCGCCGACGTTATGCCGCTGGAGGTTTTCGTGCACGGCGCGCTCTGCGTCGCCTACTCCGGCCAATGCCTGACGAGCGAGTCGCTGGGCGGACGCTCGGCGAACCGCGGAGAGTGCGCGCAAGCGTGCCGGCTGCCCTACGATCTGATCGCCGACGGCCGGAAAATAGATCTCGGCGACCGTCGCTACCTCCTCAGTCCACAAGACCTCGCGGGACTCGACGTCCTGCCGGAGTTAGTTCGCGTGGGCGTCTCATCTCTGAAAATTGAAGGTCGGCTGAAGTCGCCCGAGTATGTTGCGAGCATCACCCGCGTTTATCGGCAAGCGCTCGATCGCCTCTGGCCGGAAAAGGCCGAGACGGGCGAAAACCAACCGAGCCCGCACTACGAGTTGCAAATGGCTTTTTCCCGCGGCCTCTACACGGGCTGGTTTCGAGGGATCCACAACCAGGAACTCGCGCATGCGCGGTTTGGCACGAAGCGCGGCGTTTTGCTCGGCGAAGTGACTCGGGTCGGGACGGCGAGCGCCTCGCTGCGGCTGATCGCGCCCGTAAAACCTGGGGATGGCATTGTTTTCGACGCTGGGAAACCAGACGAGCGCGAGCAGGGCGGCCGCGTTTACCAAGTTGAACCTGAGGGAGGCCCCGCGAAGGAAACCACCCTGCGTTTCGGTCACGGCGATATCGATTGGCGGCGGGTGCAGCCCGGCCAATTAGTCTGGAAAACCAACGATCCCGCGCTCGATCGCGAACTCCGCGCGACGTTTGCAGGCGAACGCATCAGGCACACCCGCCCGATCAAAGTCGAAGTGCACGGCCACCTCGGCAGCCCCCTGACGCTGATCGCCCAGGACGAGCAAGGCCACGTCGTAAAAATCGACTCAACCCTGCCCTTGGCGGCCGCCGAGAGCCAACCCCTCACCTTTGAACGCCTGCGCGCCCAACTGGGCCGCTTGGGCGGCACGCCTTTCCAACTGGGTGAACTGCACTCCCATCTCGTCGGCGATCTCATCCTGCCGGTGAGTGAATTAAACCGCCTAAGACGGGAAGCGGCGCTCGCCCTCGAGCAGCTCCGTGCCCGGCCCCAGCGCTGGCAAACCTCGCCGCTGACGCCGCCGAATTACCAGCGGACCAACCCGCCCCCACCGGCCCCAGAATTAATTGCCGTTATCCGGTTGCTTGAGCAACTTGACGCGGCATGGAAATCAGGCGCGCGGACCATTTACTGCGAGTTTGAAAACCCCAAGCGCTACCGCGAGGCCGTCGCTCGTTTTCGCGAACTGCAAGCCACCGGCAAGGGAGAGTCGGCGCCCGCCACAATCTGGGTCGCCCCTCCCCGCATCTTCAAACCTGGAGAAGAGTGGATTTTAAAACAGGTGCGCTCCTGCGAGGCCGACGGGTATCTCGTCCGCAATTACGATCACCTGCAGTTTTTTGCCAACGACCGCCAGCGGGGTGACTTTTCGCTCAACGTCGCAAATCCGTGGACGGCGGACTACCTGCGGACGCGCCACCGCCTTGAGCGCGTCACCGCCAGTTACGATCTCAACATTGTCCAGTTGGAGGCGTTGCTGAAGGGCGCGCCTCCCACGTGGTTCGACCTCACCATTCACCAGCACATGCCGATGTTTCACATGGAGCACTGCGTGTACTGCGCGTTTTTATCGTCCGGTAAAGACTATCGGGATTGTGGACGGCCATGCGACACGCACCGCGTCGCGCTCCGGGACCGCGTCGGCGCCGAACTACCGCTCAGGGCCGATGCAGGCTGCCGCAATACGGTTTTCAACAACCGCGCGCAGACCGGCGCAGAGTATGTCGGGCGGTTGCTTGAACTCGGAGCCCGCAGCTTTCGCGTGGAGTTCGTCAACGAGGACGCCGGCGAGGTCGAGCGAACCCTCACGCGCTACGGGCAACTGCTGCGCGGAGAGATCACCGGCGCCGACCTTTGGCGCGAGCTGAAGCTCTTGAACCAGCTCGGGGTAACCCGCGGGCAGATCGATACCGCGCCACAGGTAATCGCGCGCAAAACGTAATCGCCGGCCACGCCCCGCCCGTTGCACCCACCCATCCGGGTGGCAAAGTCGCCACCAAGGCATGCACATGCTAGCGCCTGCGCAAAAACGAGGTGGGCGCACCTACCCGGCCAACGACCAGCTCGATAAACCGTGCGGCCAGAACATTGCTCCAGCTGCTCGCCGCAGTCCCGCTCAGCTCGAGCCAGCTCCCTCCCCGGACCCAACTCCGCACTCTTTTAGCGCGACTCATTTTTCACGGATTATTTTACCACGTTGACAGTAGCGAAACGCGCCGATTCGTTGACCAAGCGAATTGTCGCCCCTCTGTCGCTTCTCGCACCCGCAACATGGCGAATATCTTCGGTTACTTCTCGAACGACATCGGTATCGATCTCGGCACAGCCAACACCCTTGTCTACGTAAAAGACAAGGGGATCGTTCTACGTGAACCCTCCGTGGTCGCGCTTGATACCGTCTCTCGAAAAGTCCGCGCGGTCGGGGACGAAGCCAAACGCATGCTGGGGCGCACGCCCGGTAACATCACCGCGATCCGGCCGATGAAAGACGGAGTCATTGCCGACTTCGACGTGACGGAGGCGATGCTCCGCTATTTTATCCGAAAAGTATCGGGAGGCTCCTTTCGGGCTCCGCCTCGCGTGGTCATAGCCATTCCTTCGGGCATTACCGAGGTTGAAAAGCGGGCCGTTAAAGAATCCGCCATGCACGCCGGAGCGCGCGACGTCATCACGATTCCAGAGCCCATGGCTGCGGCCATTGGCGTGGGCCTGCCGATCGACGAACCCGCCGCCAACATGATCGTCGATATCGGTGGCGGCACCACCGAGATCGCGATTATTTCGCTCAACGGGATCGTCTTCTCAAAATCGATCCGCGTCGCCGGCGACGAGCTCGATAGCGCCATCATCAACTACATGAAGCGGGCCTATAATCTTCTCATCGGTGAGCGCACCGCCGAAGATATCAAGTGCCGCATTGGATCGGCTTATCCCCTCGATGAAGAACTTTCCATGGAAGTGAAGGGTCGAGACTCTGTCGCCGGTCTGCCCAAAACGATTCACGTCACGTCTCAAGAGATTCGCGAAGCCTTGGCCGATACGATCGCGTCGATCGTCGATGCGGTCCGCGTGACCCTTGAGCGCTGCCCACCTGAACTTTCCGCTGACCTCGTCGATCGCGGTTTTGTCATGGCGGGCGGCGGTGCGCTGATCCGAGGCATTGACCATCTCCTCAGCGAGAAGACCGGCTTGCCCGTGACCGTCAGCGACGATCCGCTCTCCGCGGTGGCCAACGGTACGGGCGCGGTTTTGAATGATCTGTCTTGGTTAATGCAAAACGTCTGAATGGCTTGGGGCCGGCGTCCGCCGCCGCACCCGCCCGCCCGCCTCAACTCGCCGGGCAAAAATGACGCCGGCTGGCCGGTGAACCGCCGGCGGACTCGCTGCTTCCGATTCAAGAGATCGACGCCATTTACCTCCACAGACCTCGGCCCGATCGCCCTCCAGTGGAGCTTTCGACCCGACCAGCACCCAAGCTTAACGACGCCCGCCTTCTCGCCGACTTCGGCCCGACTCACCGCTTCGGCGGCCAAGCCACCTCGGGGAACAGCGGCCCTCACCTGCGACGCCCCAGCCAGCACTCCCCGACCCAATGGGGCCCGAACATTTCCCCTCACCTCCGCCGTTTTTCCGTGCCTTCGGTAGGTCGAGTCGAGTAATCACCCAACGCCCGTGCCTTTCAAACGCCTCGATCAAACCAGACCGTTCGTAACCCTCGCCCTCATCGTCGGGGCGTGGCTGCTGATACCGACCGCCATCAAGACGTTGACCCGCGCGACCTTTTTCGAACTCACGGCCCCAATCACGATCACCGCGGACTATGCCAGAGTTTTAAAAGAGTACTGGTCGCTCCGCCTGCATTCGAAGGACGAACTCATCGAGGCGAGCCGCGACTTGGCCAGGCTGAATTCATCCTACGAACTCGCCGTACAACAGAACGTCGAATTACAGTCGGAGATCACTCGGCTAGAAAGCCTGTTGCGCCTACCGTCTTTCAGCGAGTACCGCTACGAGCATGCGCGAGTCGCCCGCCGTGATTTCTCTGGTTGGTGGCAGCGCATCGTCATTCGCAAGGGAAAAAATTTTGGCATCCCGCCCGGTGCGCCGGTTGTTTTCACCGGCGGAGTGGTCGGGCGCGTCACCGAGGTGTATGCGACCACGGCGGTCGTCGAACTCATCAGCAGCCCGAATGTGCGGCTAGCGGGCGTCGTGGAAGGCGATGCCCGACCGCTGAGTTTTCAAGGAGGGATCAACCCGACCTTTGCCCCACCCACCGGAGTCGTGGAATTTATGCCGCTGGACATTATTGCGACGACCCAGTCACCCAAACGACTCGTTACCTCGGGCTTTGGCGGGGTGTTTCCTCCCGGTCTCACCCTCGGCACCATCGTGCGCGCCGATTCAGGCAACGATGGTCTTTTTAAATCCGGCGAGGTCAGACTCGACGAACGCCTCGGTTCCTTGACGGAAGTGACCGTACTCGTACCGCTCGCTAACCTCGGCGGACGCTGAATGATACCACTGATAAATCGACCTTGCGACCTCGCGTTGCCCCTGCCCTGACCCAGCCGTTCCCATGCGCCGCGCGCTCACCCTTTTTGCCACGCTCCTGCTGCTGTGGACCGTGATTGGTCAGGCCAACCACGCACTCACCGGCTGGCGCGTATATTTATTCGCCGGTGGCTTATTCGTCGCCTTCGCCGCGCTGACGCAACCTCACGGCCCAGGGCTAGCGGCGGCGCTCATGGGCGGACTCCTCTGCGATGCCACGACGCCGGTGACCTTCGGCACGCACACCCTGCTCTTCGCCGCTGCTCACGTCGTCATCTTTCATATTCGCGACCGGGTACCCCGCGAAGACACCATCGCCAGCGTGCTTGTCGTCCTGCTGACGAATCTCGCGCTCTTCTTGATATTCTCTTTCAGCCAAATCCACGATTCTCCCGCACCCGCGGCCGTCTGGCCCCGGCTGATGGCTGACCTCGCCTGCTCGCAGATTTTTTTGGCCGTAATCACTCCTTGGTTTTTTGCGCTCCAGGCCAAAACGATGGCGCTGGCGGGACCGGGCTACGCGTCGACCGGTTAAGAGCGGAATCCGGTTATTTTTTACGGCTATGGACTCCGACGAAGACTCACTCAACGAACGATCGGGCAAGCTCGTTCAATCGCACCGGAGCTACAACCCGCGCATTCTCTTTTTCTATTTTCTCACTGCAGTCCTTTTGCTGACACTCGCCGGAGGTCTCGCCTACCGCCAATTGATCAAAGCCAATGATTATGCCGATGCCGAGCGGCAGCAAAACCAACGGCGGATTATTTTCCCCGGCGCGCGCGGAAATATCTACGATCGCCACGGGCAGCTCTTGGTCGGCAATCGCCACCGCTTTGCGGTGCTGCTCCACTTGGACGAGCTTAAATCGGAACTACGGCGCGAGCACATCCGGATTTACAAAAACTATGTGGCCACCAGCGATCGGCAAGATGTGCCCGCGGACGCCCAGTTGAAGCAAATCGCCCGGGTCACGTTGGTGCAGCGTTACCTCGATCAGGTCAATCAACTCACCGGCCGGAACGACCAAGTCGATGCGGCCGATTTACGCCGACACTTCGACCGCCAACTGTTGTTGCCCTTCACGCTGATGGATCACCTCTCGCTGAAGGAATACGCGCGACTGATCGAAGGATTGCCCGTGCGTTCGCCGCTCGAAGTTTACGCTTCAAACGCCCGCACCTATCCCCACGGCTCCGCGGCCGCCCACACGCTCGGCTACGTTCGGGCCGACAACGATGTGGAAGCGGTGGGCTTTCCAGGTGATGATTTGACCACGTTCAGAATGAAGGGCACGGCGGGAAAAGACGGGCTCGAGAAATGGTTTGATAGCCAATTGCAAGGTGAAGCCGGCGGGCGAATTTACCGCGTTGACCCCACGGGCTACAAAATCAACCCACCACTTGAGACGCGGGCACCGAAGCAGGGCCAGCACCTCGTCACCTCGCTGGACATCGATCTGCAACTCGCGACGGAGGAGGCGATCGGCGACCAACGGGGAACGGCGGTCGCCCTCGATATCGCGACAGGCGAAGTGTTGGTGATGGCGAGCAAACCGGATTTTGATCTGAACAAGTTTTCGCCAAGAGCATCCGCGGAATTCGTCGCCGACATGACGAAGCGCGGTGCCTGGTACAATCTCGCGCTCAATGGATTTTGGCCGCCAGGTTCGACGTTTAAACTGCTCACCACGATGGCCGCACTAAGGGCGGGAGCCATCACCCCCGATAATGCCATCATCAAGTGCAACGGCCTGCTGCGTCTTGGGAATCGGATATTTTATTGCGACAACGGCCGCGGACGCCACGGCGAAATCCTGCTCAGCGACGCCGTGGCAAAGAGCTGCGATATCTATTATTATGAAGCGGGGCGGCTCACAACGGCGGCGTTGATAGCGGCAGAAGGCCGGCGATTTCATCTGGACCAGCCGACGGGAATCGAGCTGCCGGGCGAGGGCCATCGCATGACGATGCCGGATCCCGATTGGAAGCAACGCACCCAGAAAGAAGCTTGGGTACCAGGCGACACGGCGAACATGGCCATCGGGCAAGGCTTTGTACTGGTTACGCCATTACAAATGGCTTGCTTCGCTGCTTCGATCGCGCGGGGCGAATTCCTCACCCAGCCAACCCTCGTCCACGACCCCAATCGGCCAACGCAGCGCACGGCGACGATCGGCTTAAAGCCGGAGGAGCGAAAAGCCCTGCTCGAAGGCATGCTCGGTTGCACTACCGACGGCACGGGGAAAGTCATCAGCACCCCGGCCTATCGCATCGAAGGCGTGACCGTCGCCGGCAAAACCGGCACTGCTCAAAAGCGAGTCGAGGGTGGCAAAAATATCAATTTCGCTTGGTTTATTTGCTTCGCGCCAGTGGAGCAGCCAGTCATCGCCGTCGCCGTCGCGATTGAGGGTGAAACCGCCGGAGAAAGCTTTGAAGGCGGCCGGCACGCCGCGCCGATCGCGGCGGCCCTGCTGAAAAAATACTTCACCCGCAAAACACCCGCCGCCCAACCGGCCGCGCCCCTCTTTAAGTCCGAGTAAGTCGCGCCGCTCGTTTCGCCGCCCGCCACGAGCGCCTCGCCCGCCGAAATAAGGCCGCCGTCTCCGGCCACCGCTTCGCGTCTCCAAAACGCACTCTTTGGAGATCGGCCAAAATCTCGGCATCCCCTCTCTCCAGCCACTTTCCAGAGTCCTCCAATCGCCTCAACCAACTCCCGGCCTCCCGCCGCGTCGGGTCCGCGGTCCGCTCGCCGTGCGCCGCGCCCCAGCGACGCCAAGCCGCGCGCCCCCGCACCCACCACCACCCCGCCAATCCACCGACGAGCCCCATCCCTAAAGCCCCTTGGAGAAATCGCTGCACGGTCCAAGGCGTCCGCAGCCATCCCATCGCTTGCCAGTTGCCTGCCACCAGCCACTCGCGCAACCGCTGGCCCACATTTTCCGTCGCCTGCTTGACCGCCTTCAACGTACCCAACTGGGCGCTTTGATCAAAGTTCACGATCCTCCGGTACCAGAAAACTCGCAGACTAGCCGTCCAAGCACCCCAGCTGCGATCCAACCGCGCGCCCGTCGCCACCGCCGCTTTCACCACCGTTTCCTCAATCACGGCCGGTTCCAAGGGATCGGCTCGCAACCACGATCCGGAGGACTCTTGAAAAATTTCTGCCCAGGCATGGGCGTCCGCATGGCGAATCGAAAAATTGTTGGAATAACCGTTCCAACTCCCCCCGCGAAAACCGGTCACGACGCGCGCCGGGAACCCCGCCGTGCGGGCTAAAATCACCATCGCACCGGCAAAAAGTTCGCAATGACCACCCTCGCTCGAAACTAACCAGCGCACCAGCGGATCGCCGGGACCCGCCGGAATCTTCGGAGCCAAAGAATAGGGGTGATTAGCCCGCAACCACGCCCCCACTTGCCGAGCAAAAACCAACGCATCTAAACTTTGGCCCGCCGTGGCCCGCTGCACCGCCCCGCGCAGCGCCGCTAAATCCTGCTCTCCCGAAATCTCCACCCCATTTTGCAACACCTGACGCCGCGAGCCGACCTGCGCGCGATTTCTCCAGAGCCGCGCAAAATCCGGATCAGGCAGGCTCCCACTCGCGTCAAAACCTTCCACCCGATACGCCACCATCGTCACCGGCTCTTCCCGCAACTGCACCACCGATAAATGGGCGGCGAGCCGGAAATTCTGGGTTTCACGGAAACGCACCACCTCAAAGTGACCGAGCAAAGGCAGAAACCGGCTCACCCCTGACTCGAGATAAAAAGTCCACTCTGAACCAAGCCCTTGCTTCAGCTTGCTCTCACCATGCAGGAAATAGTTAGTCCGCTCAGCACCAAATTGCTGATTTCTTAGCGCTGACGAAAGCCGGAAAGTGCCCGCGCTGTACTGGTCCAAGACCAACATGCGCCAATAGGGCATCACGGGGATCTTGGTTTGATCCGAAACGTCGACGCTTAGCGCCACTCCCGTGTCCTGCTGAATCTCCGTCACCTCCCCAAAGCGGATCGTATCGCTAAAGCCAGTTTTCGCCTTCTTCGAGATGAACCGATCAAGAAACAGGCTGTTTTCCAGCTGGAAGCGTGGAATCAAAAGAAACAACAAAATGGATACGCCGACCACGCCAGAAAACAACGCTAGGCCCAAACTGACCACGCGCCAATCCGTTGCCGCCCAAAATCGCCGGTGGAGCTGACCCCAACTCATCGACCGAACCCACGGCGGGATTTCGCCCGCCGGCAGGGCCGTGACCGGGACCGACCCGCGGGCAGATTCCCGCAAAGTGATCACCAGGAGCAGCGCCAAAACCAACGCAGTATAAATTAAAATTTGCAGTACAAAGATCAGGGAAACCGACAAGACCCCTGCGACGATAATGAGGAATAGGCCCAGCACGATGATCTGCAGATCATCCCGCCGCTGGCGGTAGGAGATCGCCCGATAGACCAACAGCAAAATGGCAAGTCGCACCATGGCTGGAAGCACCTCGGTCTTCAGCCAAAGATCTCCGATGAAAAACGCCACGATCGAGGGAAAAGCCAACGTGTGTGCGATGGTGGGTATCCGCGCCGGTAAGGCCGGCCAGATCAAGGTGGTACTCATCACCACGAACGCCAACGCCGCCAAAACCACCGCGTCGACTTCCAAATAAAACGCCGAGCTCAGCCCGACCAGCGCCAGCGCGCCGCCCAGGAACCACGCCGAACGGGACAACTCATCGACCGTCAACTGCGGACGCAGGCTGGGTTGAGGGATCATACCTCGGCCACTTTCTGCCCAGCCACGACCGCGCTGACGCCATGCACCCCTTCGGGGAAAAACATCATGATATTTTTCTGGGTGGGTATCGACTCAGCCATCGGCTGCTCACGGTGGTGCGTGCTCACCGTGGCGAGAAGATCCCACCACGCCTCTAGATCGTGCCGCCGCCGCACGATCCGCGGGGGCTCGTCATCGAGGGCCACACTCGTCAACTCACGAGCGATAAAAAGGTCGTGGGCCAGCGTCGCAACCAACCGGAGTAATAATTCGAACTGCTCCGGTCGCGACCAGACCCGGGCATCGGTCTTCAACCACAAGGCATAGCCCTCGGTTCTTTCCCCCGCCAGTTGCCGCACAAGGAGCGTCCGCATCCGCGCACTCGCTTTCCAATGAATTAGTCGATGGGAGTCACCCGCCGCATAGCGCCGTAAATCCAACATATCCCCGCCGAGACCGGCTCGCCCGACGCGGTCGCCCGCCGCCACTCGCCGCCCCGCCGCCTGCCCCACCCGCTGGTACACCACCTCCGCCGGCCAAACCGTGGCGAGCAACGCGAGGTCCGTGCCGGTGTCCTTGCGTAAAAACCCAAACGGAAAAAACGAGCCAACCCCAGCCAGCTCGACCAGCCATCGGCCTCGATGCTCAGGTTTAAACCGCCACTCGACTTGGCCAACACCCCGCGCGTCCAGCCGTTGCGCCAAACTTACCTGGCCACGAATTTCCTTCAGCTCGGCCTGAGCGAGCGCCGCGCGTACATCCGTCGGTCGCGCCGACACAGTCGACTCCGCTTTTTGCTCTTTTTCAGCCGCCTGCAAACGCGCGGTCAATGCAAACTCCAGAGCGTAAGTCGGCAGAACCCGTTTCGCATTGCGCAAGTCCAGCGCAACCACTGCCTCGACGCCCGCTCGCCACGGAGGCGCGAGTTGCAGCTGCCAGCTAACCGCGCGCAGGTTGAGCCACGACAGCACCCCGCTGAGAATCAAGCATGCGAGCAGCAGCGAGAGCGTCATGAAAAGAATATTACTCGATGAATTATAGGCGGCCGTCCCAATCCCCATCGACAAAGCCACCAGAATGACTCCCGGGAGGGTGGGCCGGATTCGGTCACCACGTTTCGGATACACTAAAGACCATAAAAAACTGCTCCACGTAAACGGCCGCCGTTGCGCGCGACCACTCGCGCCCGCCCAGTCGGAAACCCGCCGCACCACTCCATTGATTTCCGAACGGCCTGAACCAGCTCCGCGCGCACGCTCCGCCATCATAAAATGGGTCCGCCCTAAACCGGCCAAGGCACGGCACCCACGATGCGCTTGAGCACGGCGGCCACGGTCCGACGCTCTTCGAGCGCGTCACCGGTCTGCCGCGCCAACGCGAGCCGGTGCGCCAAAATCGGCGCAACCAATTCCGCCACGTCCCCGGGCAACACAAAATCTCTCTGCAGCAACAACGCCCGCGCCTGCGCGGCGCGCCGCAGGGCCACGCCGCCGCGCACACTCACCCCATTGCGAAATTCGGCTTCCGTCCGCGTCGCCGCGACAATACTCAAAATAAACTCCAACACGCTTTCCTCGACGAAGACCTGCTGGGCGAACGCCTGCAATCCGAGGATCTCGTGACGGGTCACCACGGGGTTAAGCGCAATCGCGTCATATCCACCCCGAGCGGTCCGCAGGATTTCGCGCTCGTCGGCCGCCTCGGGATAACCCATCCGCAACCGCATCAAAAAACGATCCATTTGGCTCTCGGGGAGCGCAAAGGTCCCTTCGTAGTCCACGGGATTCTGCGTCGCAAAGACCATGAAAGGAGTCCCCACCGCATGCGGTTCCCCGTCCACGGTCACTCGCGCGCGGTCCATGACTTCAAGCAAGGCCGACTGCGTCTTCGGCGTGGCTCGATTAATCTCGTCGGCCAAAACGACGTGCGCAAAAACGGGGCCTTTTTTAAAAACGAAGGTCTTCGATGCCTCATCATAGATGGCGACACCGGTCACGTCGCTTGGGAGCAAATCGCTCGTGAATTGGATCCGCGTGAAGATGCAATCCATGGAACGTGCCAAAGCGTAGGCGAGCGTCGTTTTACCGACTCCCGGCAAATCTTCGATCAGCAGATGCCCGCCGGCCAAAAGGCAGACGAGTACTTGATTAATCACCTCATCCTTACCCCGAATCGAGAGGCGCATATTCGCGCGCAGTCGTTCGAGCGCCCGCTGGGCCGCCGTCATTTCGGGCATCGCGACAAAATCGATCATCGCCCAAAGCCTATTGCGCGGGGAGGCCCTGCGCAAACTGGTTTTAAAATTATCGAGTGATTCACGGTGCGCGGGAAAAGGAGCGCACCCGGCGGTACCGGTGAGCCACTTTCTACCGCTTGCCCCCAACGTTGCGGCCGGGGCGCTCCTGCCCGCGGGCCGCGCCAAGACTCCGCCGCCGCGATCTAATTCGGCAGCAGCGCGCCCCTCGATTTGACCGCGCCAGCTCGCGTGGCCATCACGCCAGAATCTCCAGAAAACGCGTAAACAAGCGATCTACTTTAGTCTGATTTTCTCGCACAAGATCCTTAAATTTAACAAAATCGATCTCGGTTCCCTCGAGGCCGTTCGCGTAATTATCCACCAGCGCGAAGCTGTTGTAACGCAGTCCGTTTTCGGCACAGAGATCCGCCTCGTGCGCGGCCGTCATCCCGACCACATCACCCCACGCACGGATAACCCGGATCTCAGCCTTCGTTTCAAATCGAGGACCCTGCATCTGCACATACACTTTCCCGGTATGAATTTTAAATTCCGGGGCCAAAGCGGCGACGAGCCCCGGGATCAGGTTATTCGCAATCCCGGGAGCCGCGCCCCGAAGCTCCTCATCATAAAACGTGACGGGGCCCTGCTGCAGGCACACATAATCAGAGCAGGAAACGAGCGTTCCCGGAGGCAGCTCCGGGCGCAAAGACCCAACCGAGTTCAGAGAGACCACGTCGACCAAACCGAGCTGGGCCAGCGCCGCGAGATTAGCGCGGTAATTAATTTTATGAGGCGGCAGCGGAAAGGCGTTGCCATGCCGATTTAGCAAGACCTGCTCGCCTCGACGGCGATAGGTCACCGCTCCAAAATTTGTCTCGACGGTCTTCACTTCCCACGACGAAAACAACGCTGAGTTCACAATACTCGTCCCACTAATGAATGCGACTTTCATGCACCGATGCACGCCGCGACGAGCGATCGTGACAACGCGAAAAGGATACGCCCGCGCTCTTCGCCGGCTCGGCGCGCTTGGGGCGGTGGCTTGGTTGGGGCTCGCCGGAGCGGGCTGCGCCACGCGAGGCCCGCTTCACCTGTACACCCTGGCGACAGCCGGCCCAGAGCGAAAAATACAGGATATCGGCAACGGGCGGGTTGAGGAGGTTCCCAGCTTTTTAAAAGCGGATGAACTCGTCACCGGTTTCGCTTACGATCCCTTTACCGATCACTTTTTTCTGCGCATCCACCCCGGTAATCGGATCCGCGTCGTCGATCGACCGGCCCGCGCGATCAAGCGCGAGTTTACGATCGAAGGCGCGCCCGAGATCGGTGGGGGTGACCTCGCCATCCGCCCGCGCGATGGCCATCTTTTTCTGCTACGAAGCGTCCCGGCCGCAATCCTCGAAACCTCACGTTTGGGTCGGGTCGTCCGCACCCTTCCTCTGGCCGGTCTCGAGGGCGCCCCGCTGGCGCTGGCATTCGACCCAGCCGGCCAACATATCTTCGTCCTCAACGCCGGTGGTCGGCGCATCACGGTCCATGACCTCCAAGGCGCGCGCACCGGCGAGATCAACCTGAGCGCTCCCGTCGGAGCGTCGCTCGCATTCGATCCAGAACAGCGGGAATTTTTCGCTCCACTCGCTGGGCGGCCCGAGCAACTGGGCGTCTTTGATGAACGAGGCCAATGGCGCCGCGCACAAGCCGCCAACGGGTCCTTGGTCGACGTGGGCGTGCGCTCTTTTGTCCGCGTATTCTAAACTGTTTTGATCATTTTTCCATGCCCCTCATCGACCGTCCCCTTTCAGAACTACTCACCTACCCGGGGCGCAATCCCCGCCCCTCTGATTTTGACGCCTACTGGACCGAAGCGCTGAGCGAGCTGGCCGCGACCGACCCGCAACCTGAACTGAAAGCGAGCGGGGTCGTCGCCGCGCAAAATATCGAGTGTTTCGATCTTTGGTTTACCGGTGTGGGCGGTGCGCGGATCTACGCTAAATACCTTCGACCCCGGGCGGTGCGCGCCGCGGGGCCTCACCCGGCGGTGCTGCAATTTCACGGTTACTCGGGCCACTCTGGCGACTGGTTCGACAAGTTTGGCTGGGCGGCAGAAGGCTTCAGCTTGGCGGCGATGGACTGCCGTGGCCAAGGCGGTCGCTCTGAAGACAACGGGCGCGTGCAGGGCACGACACAGCGGGGCCATATCATTCGCGGTCTCGCCGACCCGGATCCGCGCAAACTGGCGTTCCGGCAAATCTTTCTCGATACGGTCCAACTCGCCCGAGTCGTGATGGAATTTCCGGAGATCGATGCCCAGCGGGTGGGCGCCTGCGGCCTTTCTCAAGGCGGGGCCTTGGCTCTGGCCTGCGCGGCACTGGAACCACGAATTAAGCGAGTGGCCCCTGTGTATCCGTTTCTTTGCGACTACCAAAGAGTCTGGGAGCAGGACTATGCTAAGGATGCGTACGAAGAGCTTCGTCTTTTCTTGCGGTTTAACGATCCGCGACATGAGCGGGTCGAGGAAATTTTCACCAAACTCGGTTATATCGACATCCAGCACCTCGCGGAACGCATCCGGGCCCAAGTCCTGATGTTCACAGGTCTGATGGATACGATCTGTTCTCCTAGCTCACAATTTGCGGCCTACAACAAAATTACCGCAAAGAAGGATTTCGTTCTCTACCCCGACTTCGCGCATGAACCGCTCCCCGGCCAAGTCGACCGGACTTTCAATTTTATGCGCGGGCTTTGAACCGAAACAGGCGCCGTCATCTCAACCCTTGAGAACAACGGGCCGGACCACAGGCCGCTGACGGCTAAACCTGCGGCCCGCCCTTAACCTAACCCCGCTCAGCTGCGAGTGAGGAAATGCCTGCGCCCTTCTCGGCAATGCGCTGAATCCGCAGGGCCAAAGCGACATCCCGGGCCGTCACGACACCGCCCACGTCGTGCGTATTGAGCCGGATGACCACACGATCATAGACATTGGTCCACTCTGGGTGATGGTTCAGTTCCTCCGCCTCAAAGGCAATCCGCCCCATAAAGCACATGGCCTCACGAAAAGAGCCCAGATTGAAAGATCGCGTCAGGGCGTTTAATTTCAGGCTCCAGCCGGGCAGGGACGCCAAGGCGCGCGCAATTTCGTCTGACGTCAGAGGTGTGAGCATGACCCGACGGTGAACGGCGTCCCCGCGCCCGTCAATCGAAGCGCGGTCGGCGGCGACGGAAGCTCCGTCCGATAACCAAAAGCGCACGGGTGCGCGCCTAGCGGCTTGTCAAGATACCGGCACCACCCTAGGCTCCGTCTTATTTATGTCCGTTCTTGTCGAAAACATCCCACAGCACGTGGCCATCATTATGGATGGCAACGGGCGCTGGGCGACGAAACGCGGCCTGCCCCGAATTGAAGGGCATCGGCGAGGGGTCGAAACTGTGCGCACCGCCACCTTGGCCGCCCGCGATCTCGGCGTGCGCATGCTCACGCTCTACGCTTTTTCGATCGAGAACTGGAAGCGACCCCAAGACGAAGTCGGCGCACTCATGGGATTGCTCGAATATTACCTGAAGCGCGAATTAGAGACGTTTGTACGCGATCGCGTGAGGTTGCGCACCATCGGTCGCATCGAGGACCTGCCGGCCGGCGTCCAAAAAGTCCTCCGCATGACCACGGAGGAAACCAAACACTTCAACGATTACACGCTGGTGCTCGCTCTTAATTACGGCGCCCGCACGGAAATGGTCGACGCCGCCCGCGCGTATGCCGCCGCCGTGGCCGCCGGCCACGAAAAACTTAACGACAGTTCCTGGGAGACCTTTGACCGCTATCTTTACACCGCCGGGATGCCCGAGCCCGATCTGATTATCCGCACCTCGGGCGAGACACGTGTCAGTAATTTTCTACTGCTCCAAGGCGCCTACGCCGAATATATTTTCACGCCGGTGCTCTGGCCTGATTTTACTAAAGCCGACCTCGCCGCCGCCTTGGCCGAATACAGCCGGCGCGAGCGGCGCTTCGGCCTGACCAGCGAGCAAGTCAAAGCGGCGATGGACAAATAACTTCCCGACGATTTTAAGCCGCATCCGCGTCTAACATGGGCCAACGCCTCTTCAGCACCCTCCTCCTCTGGGCCATCGTGGGCACAACCGTGGGCTACTTCCGCACTGAAGGCGCACTCGTTCTCATCACTCTGTTGTCGGTCCTCACCCTGCGTGAATTTTATCAACTCATGCACGCCTCCGGCTACGATCCATTCGATAAATTTGGCATCGCGCTCGGCGGCTTCATCACCTTGGGCCCTTGGCTGCAAATCCAGTTTGGCTGGTCTTCCGCGCTCCTGCTCCCCCTTGGAGTCATCGTCTTCGCGATAAGATTGCTCGGCGAGCGCACCCCCGAAAACCGCGTCGAATCCCTTTCCTCGACGCTGCTCGGCCTAGCCTATGTGCCCGTGATGCTGGCCTATCTCGTCGCCATTGTCACCCCCGTGCCTAGCGATACCATTTCGAGCTCGGGCCGACTGCTTTTATGCCTCTGGCTTATTATCGTCACTAAATTCTGTGATATGGGCGCCTTGATCAGCGGTCTCGCGTTCGGACGCACCAAGATGTCTCCCCAAATCAGCCCGAAGAAGACTTGGGAAGGAGCCGCGGGCGGCGTGGTCTTGGCGATGGGCGCGGGGGCCTTCGTGGCGTGGCTGGCCCGCGATTATTTTCCACTTCATATGACCCCCGTCACGGCGGCCTTCATGGCCGTCCCGATTGCGCTCATCGGGATTGTCGCGGACCTCGTCGAATCAGTCCTTAAACGCCGCGCACAAATGAAAGATTCTGGCAGCACGATTCCGGGTATCGGCGGCATGTTCGATCTGAGCGACAGCGTGATTCTTGCCGCACCCATCGGTTACTTTCTCTTCCGGCTCCCGTGATGATAACCGCTCCGGTTTGGTGCGGCCAATGAGATCAACGAGTGATTAAACGCCACCGCGCACGCCGATCCGCATGCCACTGCCACCCAACGCGATCTTCGCCGGTCCCAGAAAGCGCGTCGTCCTCCTCGGAGCCACCGGTTCCATCGGGGAAAACACCCTGCGGGTTCTCACCGCCCATCCGGACAAACTCGAATTAGTCGGCATCGCCGCTCACCACAACTGGGAGAAACTCGCCGCCATCGCCCGGCAGTTCAACGTGCTTAATATCGCGGTTTTCGACGAGACCGCGTTCGCCGCCGCCAGGTCACAATCCACCGCCTTCCCCTCTGGTGCTCAGCTCGTCGGCGGTCTCGCGGGCCTGACCGAACTCGCCCAGCTACCCGAAGCCGATATCGTGCTTATCGCCGTGGTCGGCATCACCGGACTCGAACCCTCCCTCGCTGCTCTCGCCGCCGGCAAAAGCCTCGCCCTCGCGTCTAAGGAAATTCTCGTCCTCGCAGGTAAATTTGTCATGGCCGCCGCGCAGCAATATCACGCGCCTGTGCTCCCCATCGATAGCGAGCACAATGCGGTCTTTCAATGCCTGCAGGGCCACTCCCACGGCGGCGTTCGAAAGATTATCCTCACCGCCAGCGGCGGCGCCTTTCGCGATTGGCCGACAGAACGACTCTCCACGGTAAAACCGGCTGACGCCCTCAAGCATCCCAACTGGACCATGGGACCAAAAGTCACCGTCGATTCCGCCACGCTCGCCAACAAGGGGCTGGAACTGATCGAGGCCCGGTGGCTTTTCAATCTCACGCCCACGCAGTGTACCGCGGTCATTCATCCGCAGAGCATTGTCCACGGCTTGGTTGAATTTAACGACGGCGCGATGCTCGCGCAGCTCTGCCCGCCATCGATGACCTTCCCGATTCAACACGCGCTCCTTTATCCCGCGCGAGCACCCGCGGTCGAAGCGTCCCTCGATTTTGCCCAGCGCATGGCTTTGGAATTCCGACCGATCGAAGAACAACGCTTTCCCCTGTGGCGCCTGGCCCAAGCCACTCTTCTGGCGGGTGGAGTCGCCCCAGCGATCTACAACGCGGCCAACGAGGTCGCTGTCGCCGCTTTTCTCAACGAAGAAATTCCCTTTCTTGCGATTCCCCAAGTCGTCGAACATACTCTCAGCCGCATTCAAAACTTCGAACCGAGTCAATTAGCCGCCGTCATTGCCATCGATGCCGAATCTCGACGTATCGCGCGCGCGCATCTCTCCCATTTCGCCTCGTAATCCTTTTCCCTTGTGACCTCCGATCTCCTATCAATTGCCCTTGCCAACATCTGGGTCGCCTTTCTTGTCGTCCTGCTGTTCGGCGGTTCAATTTTCGTTCACGAACTCGGCCACTTCCTCGCCGCTCGCCGGCGCGGCGCCCACGTCGAGCGATTCTCGATCGGCTTCGGTCCGCCCATCTTCAAGTGGCGCGGCAAAGATGGCGTCGAATACCGCGTTTCGTGGCTTCCCCTCGGTGGCTATGTCATGCTGCCCCAACTCGCCGATCTCGGTTCCATCGAGGGAGAGCGCTCCGCTGACACCGCCCCACTTCCCCCCGTCAGCTACACCACCAAAATGATCGTGTTTGCCGCCGGTGCCGCCTTCAACATCGTCTTCGCTTTCCTGCTCGCCTGCGTCATTTGGATTATCGGGCAACCCGCCGCCACTGGCTTCACTTCCACGACGATCGCCGAAATCGCCCCCACCCTTAAAAATGCCGCCGGGCAAGAGGTCGTCAGCCCAGCCGTTAAGGCCGGCCTCAAACCGGGCGATGTCATCTTAATGGTCGACCGCGAACCCGTCGCCACTTTTGCCGATATCGTTGAACATCTCGCTCTCAGCAGCGGTTGGACGCGGCAAGGCGAACGCGAAACCATTTTCACCGTCCGTCGCGGCAAAGAACAACTCGAAGTTTCAATCCTGCCCATTTTAAGTGGCGACGAGAGCGTCCGAAAAGTCGGCTTCTCCACCGTCGCCAAACTCCTCGTCGGACGCATCACGCCAGGCTCACCCGCTGAGGTCGCCGGCATCAAGCTCAACGATCTCATCACCGCCGTCAACGAGACCACTACCCTCACCTATCCCCAACTCACCGAAGCCCTCAAAGCGGCGATCGGCCGGCCCCTCACCATTTCCGTGCTCCGAGCCAATACCCCCATCAAACTCACGTTGATCAGTAGCAAAGAAATTGACGTCGGCCTCGCCATAAAATCGGGCGTGTCCTACGTCCATCCCAACCCATTCAGCCAGATCGCCGATTGCGTCGTGAAAACGTTCCGCACTCTTTGGGCCCTCATTAATCCCAAGTCCGATATCGGTCTATCGCACCTCAGTGGGCCCATCGGCATCATCGACAACTTTGTCGCCGTCTCCCGCGCTGGTCTGCCTCTCGCCCTCTGGTTTACTATTCTCGTCAACGTCAACCTTGCCGTCTTCAACTTGCTCCCCATCCCCGTGCTCGACGGCGGCCAGATGCTCTTCGCCTCCATCAGTCAGATCCGCGGTCGCCCGCTGCCCGTGAGCTTGATGATCAAGGCGCAAAGCACCTTCTTGGTCCTCCTATTTTCCATGGTTTTATATGTCAGCTTCTTCGACGTTCGCAGGATCGTGCGCGACGTGAAAGACCAGCGCGCCACCGAGGCCGTCGCCACACCCGCCCCCGCGGCGAAGTAACTCGTTTCAAGCGCTCCGGCCGCCCTCCGCCGCGCACTGCGCTCAACCTGCTCGCCACCACCACCGAGCCGCCTTTTCCGCCCCCTCTCGCCATGGCTTACTGCGCCTCCCGTTTCCACTCGGTTCGACGCCCCACGCTCGCCGTCAATGTCGGCTCCGTGGGAGTCGGCGGCGCCCACCCGCTTCGACTCCAATCGATGACGACCAGCGACACCCAGGACGTTGCCGCCACCGTGCAACAGTCCATTGCCCTCGCCGAGGTCGGCTGTGAAATCGTCCGGATTACCGCCCCCAATACGGCCGCGGCACGCTGTCTCCGCGCCATCCGCGCCCAGCTCAACGCCGCCGGCTTTGCCCACCTGCCTCTCGTCGCGGATATCCACTTCCTCCCCTCCGCGGCCATGGAAGCGGTCGAGCATGTCGAAAAAATTCGCATCAACCCGGGTAATTACGCCGATAAAAAGAAATTTGCCGTCCGCGAGTATTCAGACGCCGACTACGATAACGAACTCGTGCGCCTCCACGACGCCTTCTCCCCGCTCGTGCAGCGCTGTCGCACGCTCGGCCGCGCCCTCCGCATCGGCACCAATCACGGCTCGCTCAGCGATCGCATCATGAACCGTTACGGCGACACGCCACTCGGCATGGTCGAGAGCGCCCTCGAGTTCCTCAGAATAGCCGAAGCGCACAGCTACCGCGCCATCATTCTGTCGATGAAATCATCCAATCCAAAGGTGATGATTCAAGCTTACCGCCTCCTCGTCGACCGGATGGCCAAAGAAAATATGCACTACCCCCTCCACCTCGGCGTCACCGAGGCGGGCGACGGAGAGGATGGGCGCATCAAGAGCGCGATCGGCATCGGCTCACTCCTGCTCGACGGACTCGGCGACACCCTCCGGGTTTCCCTCACCGAAGACAGCGTTTACGAGATTCCAGTCGCCCGCGCCATCGCCGATAAAGCGATGTCACTCTGGCGCTCGCAGCCCCCGGCCGCGTCCGCCGTCAACCCCAGCGCCCCCCTCATCGTCCCGGAGGGGATCGACCCTTATCTTTTTAAACGACGTCTGATTCGTCCCGGCCAACTGACACCCGAAATAAAAATCGGCCCGGACCAACCTCCCCGCGTTATTGTCAAGGTCGGCACGCCCGAACAACTGGCGGCGGCCAAGCTCCAGCTCACGTCTCCAAAATTCAATGACACTCCGGCCGAGGGGCTCCTCGTCAGCGTCGATTCCGCCCGCTCCCTCGAAAAACTGCCTCCGCCAGGCGCGGCTTTTTACGTTGTCGAACTGCCCGCCGGATTCACTGCCGCCAACGCCGCGGCGGCCAATGTTCACCTCTACCCCGGCACCTTGCTCCTCAAAAAATTCTCCGTGGACGAAGCGGACGAACTGCAGGCTTTAGTGGAATTCGCCCGCGCACGGCGCGCGTTCATCGCCGCGGAGATTCTCCCGACCGATCTCAGCGCCATGGCGGCAACCCTGCACCAGCTCGGTGAGGGCGGCTTGATCTTCACGCTCGCCGCGACCCCGCCGACTGCGGCGCATTCAATTGGCGGATACAGACAACTCGCGGCGACTCTGCGCCATCTCGGATCCAACGCTCCGATCTGGATTCGCAACACCGCGACGACCGCCGTGCAGTCCGAAAATAATTTTCTCTCCAAACTGCTCGAGTCCGCCTTCCTCGCCGGCGGACTTCTCTGCGACGGACTCGGCGACTTCCTCAGCATCGAGACAGAAACCGACCCGGCCCGCGCGACCAAGCTGACGTACAACGTCCTCCAAGGCGCTGGGGTCCGCAGTTCCAAAACCGAGTTTGTCGCCTGCCCCAGCTGCGGTCGCACCCTCTTCGATCTCCAGACCACCACGCAACGCATCCGCGCCCAGACCGGCCACCTCAAGGGCGTAAAAATCGCGATCATGGGCTGCATCGTCAACGGCCCCGGTGAAATGGCGGATGCTGATTTCGGCTACGTGGGCGGCGCCCCTGGCAAGATCAATCTCTACGTCGGCAAAAACTGCGTCCAATATAACCTGCCCCAAGACGAGGCCGATGCCCGTTTGGTCGCGCTGATCAAGGCACACGGAAAGTGGATCGAGCCCAGCGTCACCTGAATGTAACCTCTCCGCGAGCGTATCCAGAAACTCACAACGCCCCGCTCCAATCCATCAAAACCGGTGTGCCCGCCCCCCCCTCGTGCGCGCTCCAAAAAATCGGCTGTAACCACAAAAAAACTACCTCATTTCAGCGCTTTTATCTGGGCCAGAAAATCTCACTCCTTTGGCAAACAAAAAAAATGATAAGTTATGCCCAGAAAAAATGTGAATAAGTTGTGCGAAACTTCGCCTTGAAATGATTTTTAGGTTCGCCGTTACTCCGCCCTCGTCCACTTCTGAGCTGCTTCAGAATCGTTCTTTTTTATGTCATCGACGCCTCCCTCTCTGGCGCCCGTAGTAACTTTAATCATTAAAGACTGATCACCAATCATTTACGTTGCAACCAATCCAACGTAATTTCCTAGGGGTGATTCCAACCATTTTTCGTTACCATGAGCGCACCTCGGATCCGGCAGACACGACGTGCAAAAGACCGATTCGGCGGCGCAGTGTGAATAAACCTACCATTTAGCGATCCGACATGCCTGCCACCACTCTCGCCCCCAGCCTTTGGGAAACCGTCAAGTGCGACTTCAAATCGCTCTTTCCGGAGGATGTTTTCCAGATGTGGTTTGAGCCAATGATTTGCATTGAAGCGACCGCCGACTCCTTAACCTTGGGCGTGCCCAACGATTTTGCGGCCATTTGGATTCACGACAACTATCTTGACCTCATCGCCCAACGCCTCCGACTGACCGCAGGGCGGATGGTCAACGTGACGTTGCGCAAGACCATTTCAGGGGATCGCGCCGGGGTCACCCTGCCCAGCACCGGCGAACGCGCACTGGCTGAAACGACCGCGACGACTCGCGCGAGGGCCACCCCGGCGCGCCGAGCATCGCGCTACGATGAACGCGGGCCCACCAGTGGCACGCTCAACCCGAGAAACACCTTCGAGACGTTCGTGGTCGGATCAAATAACCAGATGGCCCACGCCGCTTCCATGGCGGTGGCCCAAGCTCCCGGCCAAGCCTACAACCCTCTTTTTCTCTACGGAGAAACCGGCTTGGGCAAGACCCACCTGATGCATGCCATCGGGCACGCCATCATCCGCCGAAATCCCGAGACCCGGGTCGCCTACCTCTCCACCGAAAAATTCACCAACGAGTTCATCCAAGCGCTTCAGGAAAACGCCCTCACCAAGTTCCGCCAGCGTTACCGCCACGCGGATGTGCTGCTGCTGGATGATGTCCAATTTCTGGCCAACAAAGAGCGGATCCAAGAAGAGTTTTTTCATACGTTCAACGACCTGTTTGAGGCGGGTAAGCAAATCGTCATCACTAGCGACCGCCGCGCCAGCGAGATTCAGAAACTAGAGTCGCGGCTGGTCTCGCGATTCGAGTGGGGCCTACCCGCGGATATTCAAGCGCCTGACATTGAAACCCGCCTCGCGATTCTTCGCATCAAAGCGCAGTTCCTCAACTGCCAGCTACCGGACCCGATTCTGTATTTCATCGCCCAGAATATCACCAAGAATATTCGCCGGCTCGAAGGCGCCCTCCTGAAAGTGTCCAGTTACTCCGCGCTCACCAATAAGGTACTCGATTTAGCGACCGCGGAACGTCTCCTCCAAGATGTGTTGATGGAACAGGCCCAGAATCTCCTGACCATCGAAATTATTCAGAAGCGCGTGGCCGACCACTACCAGATCCGCCATAGTGATATGACGAGCAAGCGCCGCCCCAACAATATCGCGATCCCTCGCCAAATCGCGATGTTCCTCGCTCGCACCCTCACCAAGCACTCCCTCCAAGAGATCGGCGACGCTTTCGGCGGTCGCGATCATGGCACCGTCATTCACGCCTGCAAGGCCGTCGATAACATGATGGCCCAAGACGCTTCCTCTCGCGGCAGCGTCGAATTCCTCAAAAACCAATTGGCCAAGTGAAGAGGAAGCGTCGGCGTACCGGCCTCGGATGATGTTGAACGTGTTTCCTCGGCCATCCTGCGGGTTGCATCTTATTTCTTTCCCCTTTCACTTTCGCTATGTCGCTCACTCCTGATCAGAAAAAAGCCGTCGCCGCCTGGATTAGCGGCGGGGACAATCTTTCGACCGTCCAAAAGAGACTCATCCAAGAATTTAAACTCTCGATGACCTACCGAGACGTCCGCTTCTTGGTCGACGATCTCAACCTCGAGCTTAAAGACCCGGCACCCGCGGTTGACGCCAGCGACGTCACCAAAACTCTCCCAGCGAAGACGCCCGCCCCCACCGCCTCGCGGACGCCCGCCCCAGAAGCGGCGCCCACCGAGGAATCGGCCCCTTCCGAACCCGCGGAAACCGAGCTGGATGACGACCTCACGGCGTTGCCACCTGAGGGCGGAAGCCTCGTGACCATTGATGTCGATAAGGTGACTCTGCTGCCAGGCGCGCTCGCCAGCGGCAGCGTGACCTTCAGCGATGGCGTCACTGCCAAGTGGATGGTGGACCAGTACGGACGTCCCGGTTTCACTGAAGTCAGCCAGCCCGGCTACCGGCCCACGCCGGAAGATGGGCAGTCCTTTATGCGGGAACTGAGTGCCGCCCTGCAAAAGCGCGGCTTCTAATGCAGCTCCGCTCCGCTGATCGCGAGAGCGATACGCTCCCGAGTCCCACGGAGCAAAATTCGGCGGGGCTATAACCCTTCGAGGTTAAGACGACGGCTCCGGCCTCGCGAACCGGGCGAAATGGCGCACTCCACGCCCCCCGCCCCAGCATTCCTGAAAAACGCGCCACTCACCCAAACAGGAAAAAGCGGCGCGCCGTGGGCGCAATCGGCTCAAATCGGCGCGCACTCGACTGAACCCCGCACGCCACGGATCAACAACCCCGTCACGATTGAGTTTGCAGGGCGCGCGTACTCCGATGCCAATCGAACATCGGTATGCGGCTCTTGATTCTCTTCTGTCTCGCAGCGCTCCCGGTGAACGCTGCGGCCGACACCTCGCACCGGATCGCACTGGTCCACGATCCGTCACCGGGCCGTGCCAGCCAACACGGGCTGCGGGTGCTCCGCAGCGCCCTACTCGCGCGCGGCTGGCAGATCGACGAGAGTACTGCCATCAACGCGGCGACCGCACCGCTCCGGATCCTCGCTGGCACCCGGAATAGTCAGGGCGCCGCCGCCACCGCTCTGGCCACCATCCACGCGCTTTTACCCAACGAGGCGGAAGCCCTTACGATCGCCCCTTTGCCGATGACCGACCAGGTAGCCACCGTCGTGCTCTGCGGCGCCGATGACCGCGGTCTTATGTATGCGCTGCTCGAGACCGCGACCCGCGTCGCTTGGGCCGAGCACGCCGATCAACCACTAAGCGAAATCCCCACGATCGCGGAGTCGCCGGCGGTCCGCGAACGCACCCTTTCCATTTATGCGCTGAACCGCACCCATTGGGAGAGCCGGTTTTACGATGACCGCTACTGGCAGCGCTATCTCGATACTCTCGCCACTCACCGCTTCAACCGGCTGCTGATTGTCTTTGGCGACGAAGAAAGCAGCTTCCTCTCAATACCATACCCCTACTTTTTCATCACCCCAGGCTTTAACGAAGTGAAAATGATCGCTCTCACCAGCGCGGAGCAGCAACGCAATCTGGCCGCGCTGAACCGCCTGATCGAACAGGCCCACGACCGAGGCATCGATGTCTCCCTCGAAATCCACGATCCCTTTCGCCCTGCCGACCGATCAGCCGAAGCGGCGGCCAGCTCGGGTGCCCCCACCGCTCGCACCGAACGCAGCCCCATCACCGGTCTCACCGGGAATAATCTCCCAGCCTATACCTTGGCCGCCCTCCAGGAGCTGCTGGTGCGCGTACCCGCGCTCGACCGACTCCACATTCATATCGACAACGCCGCTGCCCTCATGCGGAACGTTCCGCCCATCTTCGAGCCCGCCACGTTCGCTCAACTCCACCGCGCAAAACTCCTTCTCAAGATCGACGCCTCCACCCTCGCGAACCCGCCACCAACGAATCTCACGGCCCTCCCTTTGAGCATCGACCTGCGCATCGCGAGCAAGGAGTGGAACGGGCACTTGGGGCTGCCCTATCAACGCCTCCCCCTAAATCGGCGCCCACCGTTTAATGTCAGCGCGCGCGACGCGGGGTTGCCCACGGCTTCGCCGACCTACGAAATCATCCAGCGACCGGGTAACGACAAAACCGCGCGCGTGCTCCTCTGGGCGGATCCCGATTACGTCCGCCGCTACTCCGCCTCCACCCAGCCGTCACGGACCTCTCAGTGGAATGTGTCGGAGCCGCTCGCCAAAAAAATGGCCGCCCAACCGGCGGACCTGCCAACATTTGCCCTGCTCGCATCCCCCTACCGCCATTACGATTATGAGTTCGAGCGATACTGGCACTTCTTCCAAGTCTGGGGGCGCCTTGGCTATAATCCCAACACCGATCCCGCGATATGGCAGCGGGAATTTGTCCAACGCTTCGGTCGCGCGGCCGGCCCATCCATCGAGGCGGGTCTCCACCGAGCCTCGCAAGTCTTGCCCATGATCGTGGCCGCCGTCTACCCCCACGCCCGCCTGTCATCCCACCGCGGCTGGCCCGAGCGCCAGAGTCTCGGACCCAACCTTGCCGACTACGCCAACAACGAGGGTGGCGATCCCGAACAGTTCGAAAGTTTTATCGAGGCCGCCCGTCGTATCCTCGCCAGCACGACAACGACCAAGCGCACTCCCGCCATCACCAGCCGCTGGTTCGACGAAACCGCCGACGCGATCCTCACCGCTGTTCAAGCCGCCACGCTCGCCGCCGGCCCCACCCGAAGCCTCGAATTCGACGCCACCGTCACCGATCTTAAAATTCTCGCCCACCTCGCCCGTTTTCACGCCAGGCGCTCCCTCGCCGCCGTCCACTACAACCTTTTCAAGCGCGGCCTGCGATTAGCCGAACTCGTCGCCGCCACCTACACCGAAAAAGACGCGGTCGCCGCTTGGCGCGAACTCGTCGCCGCCGCCGACGACCACGATACCAGCAACCTCGCCATGGGACCGCGCCAACATAACGAATCCGGGCATTGGCGAGATGAATTAAAACAACTTGAGGCCGGCCTCAAAGAGCTCGAAGAGCAGTGCTGCCCGCCCGACGAAGCCATCATGAAAGAAAAAGTATGGTCGCCGCCAAGCGCCGGGGACCGCGCACCCCCTCAGATCGCGTCGACGCGCGCGCCGACCGCGCGCCCCCACGAAGACCTCGTTATTTTCGCACGCGTGACCGACCCTGCTGGTATCCAACACGTCCGCCTGCGTTACCGCCGCACCCCCTCCCTCGAGAACTACCGCACCCTCACGATGACACTCAGCGACAGGCCAGGCGGCTACACCGCCCGCATCCCAGCCGACTTCATTACTCCCTCCCATGACCTGCAGTACTTTATTGAAGCCACCGATACCCACGGTAACGGCACAAACTGGCCCGACCTTACTCGTGAGTCCCCGTACGTGCTCGTCACCGTCACGCCGTGAAACTCCGAGGACTCCCCTGCGAAAGCGAGTCCCCGGCCCCATCCGCGCGAGCCGCTCGTAGGCTGACCGCCACCCGCACCCTCCGCCGCAACCTCTTGATGGGCGTCGCGGTCGGCCTCGGGCTCGTCTCCCTCTGGCGCGCGAATTTTCCAGCCACCCCTTCGCCCGATCGGCCGCCCTCGTCATTCGCCGAACCCACCAGACGAACGGCTCTGACCAGCGCGCCACCTAACCTCATCGACCCGACCGAGGCGGAAATCGCCACGCTGATGCTGGTCCTGCAACAGGCGATGGAACTGGGTGAAACTCGCCACCGCGAGGCGCTCCTCACCTTTAAAGATGACGAAGCCCTTCGCCGCTTCCTCCCGCGCGCCCAAGCGGCTGGACTCAGCGTGGTGGCGCAAATCAACTCACTCCACGCCGTGCGCGTCCGCTACACCGCCTTCGAAGCATTACGCGATGAACTCACCCGCCACCTGACCGATTATACCGGGACCACGCCAAACCCACTCGTCTCCCTCCCCGCCCCTCCGGCTAAACAGAAACGCGCCGCGGTCGACCAAGTGCCTTTTGGCAATGATACCCTCGCCTTCATCGGCGCCACCGGCGACCGCAGCACCTGGGGCCGGGGCACCACTATCGCCATTCTCGATACGGGCGTCGCGCCCGACGCAACCTTCGGGTATGGTCGCATCCGCACTCTCGACATCGGCTTGGGCTCTGCCCCCGGTGACGGCAACAACGACGGCCACGGCACGGCCGTCGCCGCGCTCGCGGCCGGCGCCGCGAGCGACGCACCGGGCGTCGCCCCAGCCGCGGTTATTTTAAGTATCCGCGTTACCGATACGACCGGAACGAGCGATCTTTTTACTCTTGCGCAAGCCATCATCGCCGCCGCCGATCACGGCGCCAAAATCATCAACATCAGCCTCGGCGGCGCCACCGGCGGAGCGATCCTCGATGCCGCCATCACCTACGCCACGAATCTAGGCACGCTCATTGTCGCGGCCGCCGGCAACGATCAAGCCGCCCAACTCGCTTGGCCCGCCGCCGACCCTCGCGTCATTTCCGTCGGCGCCATCGACCGCTTGGAACAGTCGGTTTTATTTTCAAACTCCAGTCCGCAGCTCCAACTCACCGCACCCGGCTACGGCGTGCAAACGGCTTGGCTCAATGGCCAGCGCGTCACCGTCGACGGCACTTCCGCCAGTGCCCCGCTCGTCGCGGGCGCAGTCGCCGCCCTGCTCTCAGCGGACCCTCGCCTCAGCCCCCGCCAGGCCGCGGATCTACTCGGACGCACCGCCAACGACACCGGCTCTCCCGGCGCCGACGCCATTTTCGGTCATGGTATCCTGAATGTGAGTACGGCGATGCATCACGCTGATTTTAGTTATGTCGATACCGCCGTATCCAGTCACTTCTACGACGCCCCCAACCAGCAGATGGAGTTTGTCGTCCAGAACCGCAGCGGCCGTGCCATCAGCGGGCTGACGTTGACGCTGACGACCGGCGCTACCCCGACCCAGTTCAACGTACCGAACTTGACCGCCGGTGAGATTTTTGTTGCCCGAGTTCCCGTCGATAAACCCACGCTGGCCACCGCGGGCCAAATGACGTTCACGACCATACTCACCAACCCGCCGGGCCTCATCGATCAGTTACCGCATAACAACACCCGCTCTACCCTGCTAAAGGCCCCGGCGCCACCCTGAACGCCGCCGCCAACCTCAGCACTCATGAGGTCACGATCCACGGGAACTCGCCCTGATCTCGCCTCCCGCCATTCCCCGGAATTACGGCCGAATCTAAACCGAACAAAGATCTGCCCTCGGCTTGAAATTAGCCCGCTCCTCGTTAAAAAACGCCACCGGTCTCTTCCCCCGACAAAAAACACCTCATGAAATTCGAACACTTCGCTCTTAATGTGCCGTCAGCCCAAGCGCAGGCCGCGTGGTACGCCGCCCATCTCAACTTCACGATCACCCGCTCGCTTCAGACCGCTCCCTATACCCATTTCCTCGCTGACGAAACGGGTCGCACCATCGTCGAGCTTTATACGAATCCCGAAGCGTCGATCCCCGACTACCCCACGCTTCATCCGCTCTGCTTCCATCTAGCCGTCGTCGCCCCCGATGCCCGCGCCGAACGGGCTCGGCTTGAACTTTCTGGTGCCACGCTTTTCCGCGAAGACCCCCAACCGGACGGCACTCTTCTCATCATGATGCGCGACCCGTGGGGCCTCCCCCTGCAACTCTGCCAACGCGTGTCCCCGTTTCTTATGCCAGCCGCGAACCTTTCTTAACCCGCGTTAAGTTCTTAATCCGCGTTATTTCACCAGACGAATCGTCAGCGGGTAGTGGTAGAGGATACCATCCGACGCCCGCACGGCGGCGACAAGGGCGAGGATCAAGCTCACCAATCCGAGAATGACCAAGAGCGGAATTCCAATCACCACGAAACAAAGCGGCACGAGGCATATCCCGTAAAAAACGAGCGAGAGATGAAAATTAAGCGACTCGGCGGCGTGGGCCGCAACGGCGTCGAGCTCGCGGCGCTTTACCAGCCAGACGATGAGCGGGAGAATCAAGCCCACACCGAGGAGGGCCGACAGATGGCAAAGGATCATCAAGGCTTTATCGCTGGAGTTGCCAGCTAAGCGGGAGGGCACGGAGTGAGCGTCGAAAGTCATGGAAGGGCCTGTCAGGGCGGAACCAAGCTGGACTGATTCATCCCAGCAATCACCTGTTTTTTTAATATTTTAAGAACTCTCAGGAACCGCGGGCGGGACTTCGAGCAAACCGGCTGCGTAGGTGCCGAATCTCTCCGCCAAAGTCCACGCCCGCCAGCGCCCACTATTCGCGCCGGACCTCGACCAGGTTACTGCCCTCCGCCCCCCGCTTATCTCACGACGGCCACCCACCCGCGAACACCCAAAATAAAAAAGAACCCCCACCTTAGCACTCAGCACCGCCTCACGTCTTCCCCGCCCGACACGCGAATAAAAAATGCCGTGTCACCTCCCAACCATTCCAACGTCCTGCCTGCGATGAAACCTCCCGCCACTCCGCCCTTTTCATCCACAGCTCGCGATTGGTGGTGGGTCTTCGACCCGCGCATCAGCCTGCGTGCGCGGGCGGCCTCGATCGCCGGCGGCTGTGGCCTGCTCTTCACCCTGATCTTTGCCTCGCTCGCCGCCGGGATGTTACAGCGCGCCATCGAAAAACAGACCGGCGCGTCCTTCGAGTCCCTCGCCTTCCAAATGAGCGACAAGCTCGACCGTGTCATCGCCCAGCACCAACGCCACCTACGACTCGCGGCCAACCTCGCCCCTTTTCGATCCGCCGAACTACCAGCAACCGATCGCCGCCGACTCCTTGAGAATTTCCAAGACGAGGCCCGGGACTTTGCCTGGATTGGTTTTGCGGATACGACGGGCCAGCTCATCGCCACAACCCAACGCATCATCGAGGGTGCTTCGGTCGAGACGCGTCCATGGTTCCGCTCGGGGCGCGAGCGAGAGTACGCAGGTGACTTCCACGAGCTGCCCGAACTCACCCGCGAGCTCGCCGCGGCCGGCGACGATCGCTCCGGTCGTTTTCTCGATCTATCCGTGCCCGTCTCAGGCTCGGACGGTCGCCTGCTCGGCGTACTGGGAGCCCACCTTCACTGGGCTTGGGCCCGCGAAGTTCAACAATCCGTCGTGCCAGAGGCCGCCCGCCGCGAGCGCATCGGCGTCACGGTCTACAGCGCGTCCGGCGATGTCCTTCTCGACTCAGGCGGCTCTGGCTGGTCCCGACCACCCGAGTCGCCCACCCTACCCAACGCCCGCACCTTTCGCGGCTCACTCCTCGAAAATACCCGCGGCGGCACCACCTACCTCACCGGCTATGCTCGCAGTCGGGGCTTTCGTGAATTCCGGGGCCTCGGTTGGATTATCGCCCTACGCCAACCGGCCGAACTCGTCTTGGTACCCGCGCGCGAGCTCCAGCGCCACATTATCGGGTGGGGCCTCGCCCTGACCTTCCTCATCTCGATCGGTAGTTGGATCAGCGCCCACCACCTCGCCCAACGCCTCCGCTCCATTGGCCGATCCGCCGACCGCATCCGCAGCGGCGATATTCTCACCGTCATGCCGCTGCCCCGCGGCGAAGGCGAAATCGCCGTCCTTTGCGATGCCCTCGGGCGCATGGTCGTCGATCTGCGGGCACAAAGTAACCATGCCGCGGCGGAAAAGAAAATTCCGGCGTCTCCCGACCCGACCGCCTCCCCGCCCGCCTAAAAACTTGGCGAGCATCCTCTCCACCGCTGATCAGCCGGTTCTTTCTCACCGCACTCCGAAGGCGCGTACTCGAAGGCCGTGGTTAGGGTGGCGCGAGCGCCCTTCACTCAGCGAGGACGAGCGTTTTCCAGGGGATGCGCACCCCTGGTTCGGCCGGCCCCCAGCGGTCGGCAGGGAGCCTGGGCGCGAGCGCTGCCGCGGTGATGTCCTCACCGATGACGGAAAGACGCCCGACTCCCATTCGAGGATGTCGGGGCAACCGTTGAGCGCGGCGGTCTGCGCGCCGTTGTTGCGTCCGGCTTCGGACCGTCCGGACCGAAGCCGGACGACGCCCCCCCAGTCCCGTAAGAGCGGGCTTCACGCCTACGGTTTCTCAAGGGGTGGATTCGATTGCCAGCGGGAATGAACACTCCGGGAAGGAGCCAAGGGCAAGGTCTGGAGCAAAGCCGAGAACCGTTCCCAGTCCATGGCTCGTCCGCGGTTGCGCCGGTTGAACCACTGCAGCCACACCCGCTCTACTTCTCCCCGCGCATTCCGAGCATCCGGGAGTTTTCCGAGATGGCGTCGTCGGCGTCGTGACCACGCAGCTTGGTGTTGAGCGCAGCCCACAGCTCCCGCAGACGGACGTGCCGATTTTCACGACACCCCTGACCGATGGAGTCGAGTGCGCGCCGGAACCGCTTACGCGCGGTCTGCGGCTTCACCCCAAAGCTGCCCCGAAGCGCCTTCCCCCCCAGTAGAGCGTGAGCCCAAGGAAATCGAACGTCCCTAGCCCTGCCCGGCGGGTCGCCCTTTTGCAACGGCGGGCGCTTGCACGGCACCAGGCGCGTATTCTCCGCATTAACCTTCAGGCCAAAACGCGCGAACCGTTTGTCGATCACGCGCATAACCTTCCGGGCGTCCTCCACGTGCTCGAAGCCCATGATAAAATCATCGGCGAAACGAACCATGAAGGTGTGGCCCCGGCATCGGGGCTGGATCCTTTTCACCAACGATTTGTCCAGCACTTCGTGCCCGTCGATATTACTGGGGATAGGCGAAACAACTCCCACTTGCGGTGGGCCCTTTGGGGGATGGCTGACCTTGCCCTCTTCCCATCCGCCCGCCTGCAGCCACTTGCCGATCAAGCGGGTAATCACGCCGGCCTACACTCGGCGGCCCCACAGCTCACGAACGTGTTCGGGTCGACCGCGTCAAAGAACCTGCCTAAATCGACCTCCAGTACCCACGCCACTTTCTGCGCGTGACTTTGCGAACAGATGTATTTGATCGGCTGATACGCTGAACGACGGGGACGGAACCCAAGGTGAAACGGAAAGGATTTCCGCTCGTCCATCGGCTCCAGGAACATGGCCACCGCCCGTTGGAGGATTTTATCCTCCGTGGTGGGCGAGCCGATGGGCCGATCGTCCAGCTCATTCTTTGGTCCATCCGCGCGCTTGACCGGGAACGCTTGGTCGCGACCGCTTTGGGCTCGCGCAAGCAGATTCCGGAGATTTTCCGGCAGATGCTCTCCCTATCCGGCGACCGTCTGCCCGTCGACTCACGGCGCAGCGTCCTCGCGCCCCCCCGTAGGCTTCGTGCATCCAGTTCAGGTCCGGATGCTGATTCAACGCCGTCAACGGCTCGGGCGGGTGCCGCTGCGCCACCCTCCCGAGGCGTCCTCTTCGGGTGGACCCACGTTCAATGGGCACGGGCCCCCCGAGCGTTGCCAACGACACTTCCACAACCCGACCACCGCCTTCCCTATTCCCGGGCTCCCTCGAGCTGGTTTCCCTGGTTTCAATCGGTACTACGCGGCGGCTAAGACTACCTCGGGTCTCTGCACCTTCGCTCGGTCGCTCGGCGCGCGACACCTCGAATCCCCAGCTATTTTCGCCACCGACCGACCGCGGAGCGTCGGACGGGGATAGGGACCTTGTTTCACCAGTCTGGTCGCTGCCGGTTATGGCCGAGGAGACCGGAGGCTCTCCCATCTTCCCGAGAAAACCTCCCCTGCTCTGCCCTGTCAGACCCAGGGCGGACATCGGCGCCAAACCTTAAGGGCGCCTCCGTACTTACCACGTTTTTTCTACAACGCAGGCTCCACCGATATAATTCATCGCGGGGCTCAATCACCCGGTTTGGCACTTGGCTGCCTACGCTCGAAGGCGCCATTTCGGACGCCCGCCAAGACTCGCTGCCGGTTCGCAGCCGACGGCTGGTCAGGCTCGGCCGGGCGGGTTGGTTCCCGGCGGGGTTCAGTTGAGACTTTCGTTCGCGCAGTCGCGAGCGACGTCGCTCGGCCGGTAGCCCGCCCTGCTCGAGAACCGCCCGGAGGCCGCGCCGCCGCCGCCGACTAGGCGGGGCAAACCACCGGACGCCGCGGTCCGCACCCTGCTCTTCCAGAAGTTCGGCGTCAACATCGCGGCGGTGGACGGTGTCAACACCCACGTCGGCTAGACTTTCCTCACCGAGGTCGGTCCCAACTTGGACCGCTTTGCCAGCCCCGAGAATTTCGCCTCGTGGCTGGAACTGTGCCCCAGCAACAAAGTCAGCGGCAACCACCAGCTCAGCGTCAGCACCCGGCCGCTTTCCAACCGGCGGGCGACCTCAACTCCATCTTTTGAGGATCAAAAGGCAGGGAAGAAGCAAGTCCAGTTTCTTAGGAATCAATCGGGGAATATCTCTTCGAGATCATCATGCGCCGCCACGAGAACAAATCGACGATCATGACCAGCAACCGGCCCGACCGAGGACTGGGGCAAGCTGCTCCAGGACGTGCCCACCGCCTCCGCCATCCTCGACCGCTGCCTGCACCACGCGATGATAATCCGCATCACCGGCCAGAGCGACCGCCTCAGGGATGCCGAGACCCAACGCCAAAAAACCAAGCCCAGTGCCGGCTAACCGCCGCCGATCACACTCTCCACCCGCCAGCGATCCAGCTTGATTAAAACCTAACCAAAACTTTAACCCGCTGCACACGTCTGCCTGAAAAATGCCCCGCTCACTTTTCCCCCGAACATTTGCCATCTATTCGCCTCGCCGCCAGTTTCTGCGCCAATTGGCCGTCGGATCCGCGCTCTTCGCGGTGCCGGGACTCTTCGCCGAGCAACTCGCGCTCACCCCGCGGCAGACAGAAGGGCCGTTTTACCCCGATGTCCTGCCGCTCGATACCGACAACGATTTGATCGTCGTGAACGATCGGCTCACGCCGGCGGTGGGTGAAATCACGTGGTTGAGCGGACGGTTACTAACATCGGCTGGTTCCCCCATTCGCAATGCGACCATCGAGATCTGGCAGTGCGATGCGACGGGCGTTTACCTCCACTCGAAAACCGGGGGTGACAAGGCGAAAAGGGACGCGAATTTTCAGTGCTTTGGGCGGTTCGCAACGGGGTCGACCGGTGAATATATTTTCCGAACGATCAAGCCGGTGGCGTACCCGGGGCGGGCCCCGCACATTCATCTCGCCGTGAAATTACGGGGAAAAAAGGAACTGGTCTCGCAGTGCTACATCAAGGGCTATGTCGGTAATGAAAAGGACGGCGTTTGGAAAAAGATCACGGACCCTCGGCAACGCGAAAACGTGACGGTGGCTTTCACCCCGCTGGCGGGGTCCAAGTCAGGCGAATTGACGGCGCGGTGGGATATTGTGATGGGCTTGACACCGGAACACGGGTGACCGTCCGCCGAGAGGGACCGTGCGCCATTGCCCTATGGGCAAATCGCACCTGCCTGACAAAGCGGCGCACCGTCTTTCCAGGAATTTCTCCCCGCTAGAAACGATCCGCCCGCGCGCCCGAACGCCCCAGGCAGAATCGTTTTGCATGGAAGCGCGTAACCCCGAACCCACCGCGGAGCCGAGGCAGGCGGGAATCATCACGCGGAGAAAAAAATAGCGGGGCAGAGGCTCCCCACGCGCGATTCCGGACGGAGGCGGGCGATGAACGCAATGCGTCGGCCTGAAGACGCGTGGCCATCGTTCCGCGCGGAGCGGGTGCACCCGATGACCCAGATAAAACCGAATTAGGGAGAGCCCTGGCAGCGTGAGTTTTGACTGACGCCGCCCACAGCGGTGAAGACCGGCGCGAGCGGACGGCGGGCGCGGGGCTGCCTTGATTAAATGGGTCGCGTGATCTTTACCAAAGAGGGTTCACTCGTCGAAACCCGCCCTTCATGCCCTCCCCTATTATTGTAAAACTACGGCCCGTGCTTGGGCTGGCCGCGATGCTTCCAGCCCTGCTGCCAGCCGCCACCTACACGAACAATTTCAACTCGATCGCCACGGATACGCCGAACGGCGCGATCAACACATCGATCCTCCTCAGCGGGGGCTTGCTCAATGGTGTGGCCACCAATGCGACCCTCATTTCCAATCGGAAAGACACCAACGGAACCGGCACGATCAATGTGGGTATCGTGAAAACGGGCGTCGGGACGACTGGCGAGACCGCCTTGCGACTGGCGGACAAAGTGACGGGCAGCGCCACGAACGCGCTCATCTTACCGGTACTTGATGCCGCTGCCGCGGTGACTGAGTTCACCGTCACGCTGCGCTTGCTGATGGATCGCGCACCGGGGGCGACCCCCGCGGACGGGTTCAACCTGAGCTTTGGCCCTTCGCTCAGTGGCGTCGGCGGCGGGGGTGGGCACGTGGCGGCCTATGGGTTGGTGGTGAATTTCGACACCTACCAGAATGCCACCACTGATCCTCGGAGCATCGAAGTATTTTCCGATGCCAACAGCGTGGGTAATTTCCTGGCGGCAAATCTGCCCGGAGGAAACTTTACCTACGACCAGACCTTCCGGACCGTGCTGCTGCACTGGGACGCGGTCAACGGGCTGGACCTCACCTACGATGGCATCGCGATTTTCACCCATCTGCCGACGCCGGATTTTGCACCAACCGTCGGCTGCAACTTTGCGCTTAACGCGGCGACGGGCGGCGCGATGCAGGACGTATTTGTGGATGATCTTGCGATTACCACCATCACGAGCCCCGTGGCGCCGGTCGCCACGGGTGGTGTGGTCATCGAGGAGATCATGGCTGACAACGCCTCTGGGCTGGCGGACGAAGATCTTGCGGCATCGGACTGGATCGATCTGTACAATGGAACCTCGGCCCCAGTCAGTCTGACCGGGTGGCGCCTCGACTACACCAGCGCGGGGAGTCCCGTGCCCGGTGCGAATCCACCGACGGTGAGCTATCCGCTGCCCAGTCTGACCCTTCCAGCCTATGGCCATCAGATCATTTTTGCATCGGGTAAAAATCGTTTCACGAATGTTCGTCCGCACGCCAATTTTACGCTGCAGAAGGAAGGGGGGGCGCTCACGCTGGTCCGCAGCGATGGGATCACGGTGGTCCACGCGCTCAGCTACGGCCCGCAGCCGGAAGACGTCTCCTTTGGCGGGCTGGGACCGGCGCAGACGAAGGGCTATTTGGAAATCGCGACCCCCGGCACCACCAACCGCGGTCGCCAAGCGGCCGAGAGACGCATGGCTGCGCCGGTCTTTTTCAAGCCGGGCGTCGTGCCGCAGGCAGATCAGCCGAGTGGGGTCATTACCTCTGCGGTCACACTGGGGATACAATTACCGGCGAATGCTCCCGCCGGCGCCGAAATCCGCTATACATTAAACACCGCGGAACCGACGGAGACCTCGCCGCGTTACACGACCCCGCTCGACATCGCGACCGGCACCTACGTGAAGGCGCGGGTCTTCGCGCCGGGTTACCTGCCCTCGAAAACCGGCAACCGCGCCTTTATTTGGCTGATGGGTGGGGCGGACACCAACGCCACCACGCTCGTCAACGTGGCGAGTAATTACAATGGCTCGGGGCAGCCGTTCAACAGCACGCTGCCGGTCATCGTGCTCGACAGTTTCCTGCGCAACGTCGACGGGCTCACGAATCCCCTCGGGCTGCGCCCCTATCGGTTTTCCCAGGTCGCGGTGTATGACGTGAAACCCGGTACGAATCGCGCGAGCTTCGCCAACGCTCCGGATCAAGTGCTGCGCGGCGGCACGCACGTGCGTGGCCAGAGCTCCTCCGGCCAGGCCGAGCGACCCTATGCGCTGGAGTTCTGGAAAGAGGACGAAGACGAAGATCGCAACGAACCGCTCCTGGGCATGCCGAGCAACAGCGATTGGATTTTGCAAAGCCTGACTTTCGATAAGTCACTCATGCGAAATTATCTCATGCAGCAAGCCATGCTCGACGCCAACGGACCGGGGGCGGGTTTACGGTGTCGTTTCGTCGAGGTGTTTTTTAACCAAGGCAACAACACGCTCGATTACGCCGACTACCGCGGCGTCTACCTGCTCATGGAAAAACCATCCCGCGGCAAGGAGCGGGTGGATATCGCCAAGCTTAACGACAGCATGAGCGACCCAGCGCTGATCAGCGGAGGATTTATCTTCAAAAACGATAAGACCCCCTACGAATACAAAATCAACGCCGCCGCCAACCCCGCCGTCCCCGGCTCGAATCGCGACTACGACATCAGCGATCCCGAGCCCGTCACCGCCGTCCAAGCGAACGCCCTCACGAGCTGGCTCACTCGGATGACGTCGGCTCTGGCCGCACCGGACTTCAACGATCCCGCGAGTGCGAACTATTACGGGAAATGGATCCACGAACGCAGCTTCATCGACCGGACGCTCTGGCTGGAGCTGTGCAAAGAAGTCGATGCGTACACTTTTAGCTATTACTTCTCCAAAGATCGCAACGGCCCGATGACGGCGTTCCCGCTATGGGATGTCGATCGCAGCCTCGGGAACGCCAACTATGGATATTCGAACGCCTCCTTTGGCATGAAGTGGTGGGCGGTGGGCTCAAACTACACGTATTACACGCGGCTCGACGACGACCCGGAATTCAACGACCGCTACTGGAACCGCTGGGCGGCGTTACGGCGCTCACACTTTTCGAAAGAGACTCTTTTTGGTCGCATCGAGGCCGTGTACACCCAGCTCACCGACGGCAGCCGCGCAGATATCGTCAATACAGCGAGCACCACCACGATGGCGATCCAGGTACCGGTCGCTCGACACTATCGGAAGTACCCGTACCTCGGCAGTAACACCCTCACCAGCGGCCAGACCGGTCAGGTCAACCGCACCACGTGGCGTCAGGAAGTCGATGCCCTCAAGACGTGGCTCGCGGAGCGACTGGAGTGGCTCGACGGTGCGCCGCAGACAATCAACGCGACGACGCTCGCGCCGCGCCTCAAGCCCACCGAATTGATCGATGCGCTCACGGGCCGCGCGCAATCCGCCGGCAATGTGCCGTTGGGATTCCAATTTCGCCTTCACAATCCGAACCCCGCAGGCGGCACCACTTACTACACGATCGATGGCGCCGATCCGCGGCAAGTCGGCGGCACGCTCGCCCCATCCGCCCTCACGACGGGGACGGGGACCGTCACGGCCTCGACCCTCTTGGCGGCCGGGCAATCGTGGAAATGGCTGCTCCCCGCGGCCGCGCCCGCGAATGATGCCAGCGGTCTCGCGTGGACGGCGCCCGCGCACGCGGATGGCACGTGGAGCCAGGGCATCGCGCCGCTCGGCTATGGGGAGACCACCGGTCTGGCCACCAATGTCTCGCCCGTCGCACCGAACTATACCGCGGCCGACGCCGAACCCGGCCCCGCTTACTTCCGCACGACGTTCACCGCCACGGGGACCGCCGGCCTGACCAGCGTCTTCTTTGAAATCATGGCCGATGACGGTGCGATCATTTATCTCAACGGAGTAGAAGCCGGCCGCAGCAACTTTCCTCTCGCGCCCACCCCGGCCACCTACGGGCAGGAAGCGCTCGGCCCCATCGATCCGGGCAATAATTATGCGTCCACCGAAACGCTGTTCATCTCCGTGCCGTTCGATCGCGCGCTGCTCAAGGAAGGCGTCAATACACTCGCAGTCGAAGTCCATCAGGCGATCTACGCGTTCCCACCCAATGCGACGAACGCGTATCCGAGAAACGACTACTCTGACCTGCGCTTCGATCTTCGGATCGTCGGCCAGACCGCTTCGGCCCCCGGTCCCGCCCTCGCGCTCACAACGCCCGGTGCGCACACTCTTCGCACTCGGATCAAGCAGGGCGACACCTGGTCGCCTCTGACCGAGGCGACCTTCGTCCTCGAGGCCACTCCCGCCCGGGCGGTGAACCTCGTCGTCAGCGAGCTGCATTATCATCCGGTAGACCCGACCTCGGCCGAAATCGCGGCAGGGTTTAATAATGGCAATGACTTCGAGTTTATCGAGTTGATGAACATCTCGCGCACGCAGTCGCTCGACCTCACCGGAGTAAAAATCGATGACGCGGTCTCGTTTGATTTCAACACGGTGGCGCCCGCGCTGCGCATTTTACCACCGGGCGGACGCATCATTATCGTTGAGAATCCCGCCGCTTTCGCGGCCCGGCTGGAGCCCGGGGCGCAGCCGGTGGTGGCGGGGGCCTTCTCTGGAAATCTCTCCAACAGCAGTGAGCAAGTGATCATCCGCGCGGCGAACGGCGCCATCATCAAGCAGTTCACCTATCGCGATTCCGCGCCTTGGCCGGAGGAGGCGGACGGCAATGGATCCAGCCTGGTGCTCAGCAATCCATTCGCCAACCCGGATCACGCCCTGGCGAGTAGCTGGCACGCGAGTGCTCCGAACGCGCTGACGAAGGCGACCGCCGCACCACCGGCCCCGGTAATGGTGGCGCAGCCCAGCGGGCAAAGCGTGCTTTTCGGGGGTAACGCCACGCTCACCGCCGCGGCGACGAGCAGCGGTTTCTTCTGGTATCAATGGTCGAAAGACGGCGTGCCGGTCGAAGGCGCGACCAAGTCGACGCTGGTGCTGAGTGGCGCCTCACCGGCAAACGCGGGGGCCTACTCGGTGGCCGTGGCCAATGCGGGCGGCACGATCGTGAGTAAGCCGGCGCAGCTGGAGACCCTCTCGGGCAGCACCCTCTCGAATCTATCCGTGCGGACCACGCTCGGCGCCGGGCAGACGGTCACCCTCGGCGCTGTCGTGATCGGCGGTTCCAAACCAGTGCTCATCCGGGCCGCCGGTCCCGCGTTGCTACCGTTTGGACTCAGCGGCATGGCCGACCCGAAACTGGAACTTTTCGGGAGCGACAGCACGACTCCGACCGCCACCAACGACAATTGGCCCAGCTCGCTCGCCAGTGTCTTTACATCGGTCGGCGCCTTCGAATTTGCCGGCGGCTCCAAAGACGCCGCGTTGAGCCAAGTGCTCACGGGCGCATTCACCGTCCGCGCCTCCGGCACGGGGCCGGGGGTCATTTTGGTGGAGGCGTATGATACTGTCGGCGGCACCTCGCCTCGTCTGATCAATCTTTCCGCACGCAATCGCGTGGGCACAGGCGAGGATATTCTCATCGCGGGGTTCTCGATCGTCGGCGCCGGCAGCAAACAGGTGCTGATCCGGGCCGTCGGCCCGACACTTGGATCGTTCGGCGTACCGAAACCATTGGCCGATCCCACCCTCAAAGTGATTGATAGCCGGGGTGTGACTATCGGGGCCAACGACAACTGGGTGGCGGCACTGGCCGCGACGTTTGTCCAAGTCGGCGCCTTCCCCTTGGTGGCGGCGAGCCGGGACGCCGCTCTCTTGGTCACACTTCCGGCCGGCGGCACTTACACCCTTCAGGTCTCCGGGGTGAACAACAGCACGGGCGAGGCGTTGATCGAGGTTTACGAAATTTTCTGAAATCAGCCAACGCCTTCCCCGCGGGCAAACACCCATCGCCCAAAAATGCGGACCTTGATTTACGGGATAACAGGGAACACCCGCGATCGGCAGAATCACCCGTCGCTGGCATTCGCGGCGACGGCCATCTCCAAGATGCCGGTCCGTTGGCATAACCCGATAATCAGCGGACCGACCCCGCCGATTTAGCGGGCCAGCCTGCCGGAAATTCCACAATTGGCCACCGCTTTGCGCGCCGCTCCGCAGCTTTTTCGAGGCTTAGTTTGGTTATTTAAAAATCAATGCCGGAATCTTCCGAGAACACGATTGTCAGCATCGGCGGCGTCACGTTACGTCGTGTAAAATCCGATGCATGCTTACGCTCGCCCATTCCTCGCGCTCACCGTGGCGCAGGCGCTCTTCGCGCTCACGGCCTCGCTCGCGCCCTCGCTCGCGGCCACACCCTCCGTTGAGCTCGGGGTGCTTGCGGATATGCCCTACAAATCCGGCGCCGCGTTGACGGAATACGAGCGGCAGCGTTGCCAGCTCGATCTGTATTTACCGAAAAACGCCGCGAACTTCGCCACGCTGGTGTGGTTTCATGGCGGCGGATTAGTGAATGGCGACAAGGGAGGGACGAAGACCGACCCGACGCCTGCCATCGCCCGGAGCCTGGCCGCGGCGGGGATCGCCGTGGTGGTGCCGAACTATCGATTGAGCCCGCAGACTCTTTTTCCAAGTTACATTCAGGATGCGGCGGCCGCCGTCGCGTGGACCCACGGGCAGATTCCGCGACACGGCGGCGACGCGAAGCTGATCTTTGTCGGTGGGCACTCGGCGGGGGGCTATCTCGCGCTGATGCTCGGCATGGATGAGCGCTTTCTCAGCGAGGCCGGCCTGAAGATAGCCGATATCGCGGGCTTCGTTCCAATGAGCGGGCAAGTGCTGACGCATTACACGGTCCTCCGCGAGCGCGGCCTGGGGCGATTCTCCGTGATGGCCGATGCGGCCGCGCCCGTTCATTTCGCGCGAGCGAAGACGCCGCCGTTTCTCGTGCTCTACGGCGACCAGGACATGGCGGCGCGCGCCGAGGAGAATATTTATTTCGTCGCCCTGATGAAGGCGGCGGGAAACACCCGCATCGCCGGTCAATTGATGACGAACCGGACCCATGGAAGCATCGCTCATGAGATGGTAAATGCGAACGATCCAACACGCCTGGCGATTCTCGAGTTTATGCGCGTAAACGCTCGGCCGCATTGAAACCGCGCTCGCTCGACCGCGGTCATTTGGCCGGCGCCCGGACGCCCGGGCGCGTGCTCGGTCCGCGCGCAGTCGCTGAAGGAAACATGACGGGGATTCCGATAACAACGAACGGAAGCCAGCCAACATGCGCATCCTAATTCCGCGCGGGTGCGGTCCGCCCCTTTCCCGTGGCCCCGCGCGGGGCGCGCTCGCTGCGGGCACGCGCCCCTCGCTCGCCGTGGCGATGGCTTCGGCGCTGACCATGCTCGCGACGATCGCCTTGTATTTATGGGTCGGCCAAAGCAACGGCGGCGGCTGGCCGCAACTCAGGCCGCCCGGCGAGCACGAGACCGATCACTTCAATATTCTTAGCCACGGATTCCTCAAAGGTCATCTCTACGTCGACCTCGCCGTACCGCCCGCCATCGTTAATGCCCCCAACCCTTACGACCCTGCCCTGCGCCAGATCACCTCGGTGCTCCACGACGCGAGCTACTTTAAAGGACACTATTATCTCTACTTCGGGCCGGCCCCGGTGCTGACCCTCTTCGCGCCGTTCGCTTTAATCACGGGCCGGGATCTCCCGCTGCCCTGCGCGGTGTGGTTTTTCTCGATCGTGGGTTACCTCGCCCTCGTCGGCATCTTTTTCTTTGGGCAGCGCCGCCATTTTCCTGCGGCCAGCGCCCTCGCGATCGTCGCCGCGCTGATCGCGCTCGGTACGGGCAACATGCTGCTGACGCTACTCCGGCGCTCAAATATTTGGGAACTCTCCCTCGCGGCCGGATTTTGCTATTTTACAATCAGCTTATTTTGCTTGGTGCGCGCGCTCGCTTCGCCCCGCGCCACGGCGTGGGCGGCCGCCGGCGCACTCGCCCTCGGTCTCGCGATCGCCTCGCGGCCGACCTATCTGCTGGGCTGTGCCCTGTTCGCCCTACCCCTCTGGTTTCGCAAAAGAAATCCCCAGGTAGCCACTCACTACGGCTGGCCGGCTCTCTTTGTCGCCGGCAGCATTTGCGCGATGATTGGTCTCGCGCTGGCAGCCTATAACTACGGGCGCTTCGGCCATCCTCTAGAATTTGGCATGACCTATCAGTTATCGAGTACCGGAGAAATCCATAACACCCACTTCAGCCCCGCGTACGTCAGCTTCAACTTCCGGATGTATTTCACTTCCGCCCTGAACTGGGTGGCCACGTTTCCCTTTCACACCGGTGCCTTGCCGCCGCCGCGGCCGGTCGGGCAGGCGGGCGTCGAGTACACCTTCGGACTTTTTCGCAACCTCCCCTTCGCCTGGTTTGGCGTCCCGGCCCTCGCTAGTCTGCTCGGTTGGCGTGCCCAGCGGAGCGGCCATGACCAGGCGGCCGCGACCATCGGCCTGATCGCCGCGAGCGCTGTCCTCAACACCGTCACGCCTCTTTTTTTCTTTGGCTCGTGCGTGCGCTACCTCGTGGATTTCGCACCCTCCTTCATGCTGCTCGCCGCCTTCGGCTTTCTGACGTGGGAAACCCATCTGAACTCCGCCGGCTCCCGGCGGCTTTTACGCATCACCGGCCTGGTCGCCGCCCTCATCACCGCGGTGGTCGCACTGCTGACCATCGTCCATTTCTACGGCGAGGCCGCCTCATCACCCCCCGCCACTTTTCGCCCGTTGGCCCGCGCGCTCGACTGGCCGTGCTTTCAACTGCGCAGCCGTGCTGCACCCGACTATACACCCGTCGAGCTGGTGTTTTCGCTCCCGGCCGATCGCTCGCCGCGCCAGGAGCCCTTGCTCGCGGTGACGCCCGCGAGCAAGGCGGCCGCGCTCGTTTTTATCGAATACCTCAACGACGACTCGATCCGTTTTGGGTATCGCGAGCATGGCCACGCTACCCCCACGCGATTTTCTCTGGCCATAAAAGCGAAGCCGGGCGCGCGCCACACCCTGCGCCTCAGTATCGGGGACACCTACGCTGATTTCGATGGGGCCAAAGCGTCGCTCCGCGCGGAGTGCGACGATCTGCGACTGTGGAACGAGCGCGCCGTCTCGATTGATGTTTTTCCTGGGGCCGTGATTCTCGGCCAGGATCCGCGCGCGTCCAGCGATGCTCCGCGCTTCACTGGGACGATTCATACCCACCGCCCGATTGCCTTAAGCGCTATCCAAGGCACCCCGCCGGTCGGCGTCAGCGTGCACTTCACTTTGCAACCCGCGATGGCCGGCCGCGCCTTCCCGATCTTAGTCAGCGGCAGCTCCGGCCACGGCGATATTCTTTTCCTCACCGTGCACCCAGACGCGTCGCTCACCTTCGGGTACGACCACTGGGGCTCTCCGGCCATCAATTCATCCCGGGTCGCGGCGCGCTTTGGCGATCCCCAAGTACTCGAATGCTGGATACCAGCGAATCCGGCCCCTCGAGCGGAGCCCTTGCTCATCGCTCGCCTCAACGGGCGCACGATCTGGCATCGCTCCGCTCCCTACCATCCCGCCTCGCCGGAAACAATCACGGCCGGCCTCAACCTCATCGGCGGCACCAACGGCGAAGCTCATTTTCCAAACGCCCACTTTGCCGCTCTCACCGACCCGCCGCCACCTCCGCCGCCGATACCAGTACCTTGAACTCCGCCTCTCGACATCCGGGATGATCCGCGCATTTTTTTTCACCGGGAAACTCATCTCCGCGAACCGGCCCCCGTGAAACCAAGGAGCCAGGGGCCCACCCCGCGGCGCTGGTGGCCGAGCGCGCGGGGCGATCATCATTGATTGTCGCGAAAGTATTTTTTAACGATCCAATCGGGCTGCCACTGGTCGGGATCCCGCTTTTTGCCAGTGAGATCGATCTTGGGCGGCGGGTTGCTCCCCGTATTGGTGACCAGCGTATCCCCTACCTTGAGTTGCCACGCTTGGAGCGCGGCGGTGAGGCGCGCGATGTCGGCCGCGCGGGCGGGGTCTGCGTAGACGCTTTGGGTTTCGTTGGGATCGTTTTGGAGATCGAAGAGCTGGCTGAAGCCGAGCTTGGGGTAGCGGATGAGTTTCCAACGCTCATCACGCACGGCGCGTTGGATTTGGATGTAGGGGAGGAAAACGGTGTCGCGAAGACTGGATTTGGCGCCGGTCCAGAGCGGCCGGACGCTCTCGCCGAAAACGCCGGCGGGCGGAGTGAGGCCAGCGAGGTCGCAGAGCGTGGGGAAAATATCGAAAAGGTAGGTGAACGCGTGGATCGACTTACCCTGGGGAATACCCGGACCACTGATGATGAACGGGGTGCGCATCGAGTGTTCAAATACGCTCTGTTTGCCGAGGAGGCCGTGGCTACCGAGGGCGAGGCCGTTATCGGCGGCGTAGACGATGAGGGTATTTTCGGCGAGCCCGCGGGCTTTAAGGGTCGCGAGGATCCGACCGATCTGGGTATCGAGGTGCTCGATCATCGCATAGTATTCCGCGAGCTGGTCACGGATCATCGCTTCGGTCCGTGGCCAAGCGCCGAGGTTTTCATCGCGCCCGCCGTTCATCGCACCGTTATCGAAAGGGAGCTGTGCGAGAAAATTTTTGGGCAGCGGTGGGCGCGAGGCGTAATTGGCGGGGAAGCCCGGGGGTGGCTGGCGCGGGTCGTGAGGGGCGGTGAAGGCAATGTAACAGAAGAACGGCTTCGCGTCGGTGGTGGCGCCCTGTTTCTCGAGAAAACGGATGGCCGCGTCGGCAAACATCTCACTGGAAAATTTTTCGCCGAGACGTTGCGCGGTGAGTTTGCCATCGGGGCCCAAATCGCGGACGGGCACCATCTGATGATCAGACATGCCGCCGAACATGATGCGCTCGCCCTGCTGAAAAGCGCGGAGCCAAGACGGTTGGCCGTTATGCCATTTGCCGGTCCCGAAAGTGGCGTACCCATTTTCGCCGAAGAGCTCGGGCATGAGTTTTTCCCCCGCGAGGGTCGCCGTGTTGATGGCGAACCAAGTCTTGCCCGAGTGCAGCATGGCGCGGCTCGGCACGCAGACGGCACCGCTGTTACCTCCGAAGACGTAGTTATTGCGGAAACTCGTACCCGCGCGCACGAGGCCGTCGATGATCGGCGTCTTGATGTGGGCATTACCGTGGGCCGCAATGGTGTCGGCCCGCTGATCGTCGGCGAAAAGGAAAAGGACGTTGGGCTTCGGCGCGTGGGTAGCGGCGAGGGCGGTGGTGGCGAGGGCAAGGGCCACGGTGGCGAGGAGGGCGCGGATGAGGCCACCGCGGAAACGTGGGCCAGAAAATAGGCGATTCATGGACAGGGCGGGCGGCGGGGTTTTATTTTTTATTGGGCGCGGCCGATTTTTTTGCCGGTGGTGACCACGCGGCGGGCTGGGGAGAGGCGACGATGAGTACTTGGGGATCATCGAGGCGCTTCATTTCGGCCGCGAGGACGGTGGTCATCGCAGCGAGGCGGGCCGCATGCTCCGGACGGCTCGAAAGATCGATGCGCTCATCGGGATCGGCCTGGAGATCGAAGAGCTGGGTACGGTCAACCTGCGGGTAGCGGATGACCTTGAAACGTTCGTCGCGGAGGCCGCGCTGGACCTTCTGGTAGGCAAACATCAACGACGCGCGGGCGGGCGTGGCAGGATGGTGCAACGAAGGGCTGAGATCGATGCCTTCGCTCGTTTTAGGACCGGTGATGCCCGCAAGCGCGCCGAGGGTGGGCAGCACATCGAAGAGGTAGCACATCGCATCAGTAGTCTGGTTGGCAGGGATGCGGGGACCTGCGATGATCAGGGGTACTCGCATGGAGTGTTCGTAGAGATTTTGTTTTCCGATGAGACCGTGACTACCGCGGGCGACGCCGGAATCAGCGGCGAAAACCACAAAGGTATTTTTCGCGTGCGGTGAGGCGTCGACGGCGTCGAGCACCCGGCCGATCAAAAGATCGAGGAAAGAAATGTAGCGGTAGTACTCGGCGAGCATGGTGCGGATATCGAACGAGGTGCGCGGCCAGGGGAGAAGTTGTTCGTCGCGAATAGTCATTTCGCCATTATTGAACGGATGCTGCGGCAGGAAATTGGCCGGTAAGGGAATCTTCGCGGCGTCGTAGTGAACGGGAAAATCATTGGGCACGATGTGGGGATCGTGGGGTCCATCAAAAGGCAAGTAGGCGAAAAAAGGCGCCGAATGGCTCTCCTTCAAAAACGCGATCGTCTCATCGGTGAACGTCTCACAGGCGTGTTTCGGGCCGACGGTCGCGGGGCCCATTTTACCGTTTTCCAGACTGCCGAGCGGGGCCTGCATGGGGTTGGTCATACCGCCGGTGAAGAGCTGGCGGGCGCGTTGAAAGCTCAGCGGGACGGCGGCGGGGGTGTTGTGCCATTTGCCGCTAATAAACGTGGTGTACCCGGCTCGACCGAAGGCGGCGGGCCAGGTCTCATCCCGCGTGAGTTTTTCGTCGATGTGAAAAAGTGATCGGCCGGAGAGCAACATCGCCCGCGAGGGGACGCAGGTCGCGCCGTTCAAGCCTCCCATCATATACGCACGGTTGAAAGCGACCCCGCGCCGCACGAGACGATCGAGGTTCGGTGTTTTGATCTGCGCGTTGCCCAAGGCCGCGATGGTATCGGCGCGTTGGTCATCGGCAAAAATGAAGACGATGTTGGGTTTCGCTTGGACCCCCGCGGCCGTGGCGGTAATCGCGGCAGTCGCCGCGCCGGACGCAAAAACCAGTACCGCCGGGACGCGGCGGAGGAGCATCGAAATGGAGAGCAAATGTTTCATGGTAGGGAGGCGGCGCCTTTGGTTTTCAGAAGATCGATCGCAACGTCGTTACGTTGGCGGGGGCCGGGAGTGCTGCGGCCATCGGCCACGTAACGAAGGAGCAGCGCGGTAAGCTGGGCGACGGTCGCGGGGTTTTCGGCCTGAAGATTTTGGGTTTCCGCAACGTCGCGACTGAGGTCGTAGAGTTGAATTTCCGCTAGGCCGGCTCGGCGGGCGGCGGGATCACCGGGCGCGCCCCAGCCCCCGGAGCCCGGGCAAAATTCCAATTTCCACGGGCCCTGACGAATCGAGAACATCCCGTTAATCGAGTGATGCACGACGGCGTCGCGCCGCGGGGCCCCGCCGCGACCGAGCAGCGCCGGGAGAATGCTCACACTGTCTTCGCCGGCATCTGCGGGGAGGCTCACGCCGAGGAGATCGGCGCAAGTCGCGAGCAGATCGACGTGACAGATCAGCTGGGCGTTTTGCGAGGCCGCGGCGACCCGCGCCGGCCAGCGCACCAAGAAAGGCACGCGATGGCCACCCTCCCAAATATCGGCCTTGTAGCCGCGGAGCTGGGCACTGGCAAAATGACCTTTTTTCTCGAGGCCCGGAGTGTCGGCTTGCGGCGAGCAGCCGTTATCGGCGGTGAAGATGACGAGGGTGTCATCGGTCAGGCCGTTTTGGTCGAGTGCGGCGAGAATTGCTCCCACGACGGCATCAGTCTGCATGACGAAATCGCCGTAGTCGCCGAGACCGCTTTTCCCCTGCCACTCTGGCGTGGGGAGAATGGGCGTGTGCGGCGAGGTCAGCGGGACGTAAAGAAAAAACGGGGTCCCGCCTTTCGCGGCGGCGGCGTGCGCCGCGAGGTAATTGACCGCCTGCCGCTCGAGGCGAGGAAGCATTTTCACGGGCGGGAGATTTTCGATCACAAGGTCATTTTCAATCAGGCCCGCCATCGTGCGGGCGTTGGAGCAGCCCCAGAAATAATCGAAGCCGCGCGTGACCGGACCCCCGATGATCCGGGTGCCGACCGGGAGCCCCTTCTCGCCCATTTTAGATTTTCCCGCAGGTGCCGCGGCAGGCCCAGGCGCCGCCGCTGGAGTCGGGCGGGGAGGCTCGGAAGTAAAACCGAGATGCCATTTGCCGATCGCGGCCGTCGTGTAACCGTGCCGTTGCAGCAGCGCAGGAACGGTCAGGCGATCCTGGGCAATGAGCGGTGGATCATCCGAGCCATCGAGGACACCCTTTTGCAGACGCGAGCGCCAAGCATAGCGGCCCGTCAGCAAACCGTAGCGCGTGGGCGTGCAAACCGATGAACCGCTATGCGCGTCGGTGAACGTCATGCCCTGGGCAGCGAGCCGATCGAGGTGGGGCGTTTTAATTTTTCCGCGCGCGGGGTTTAGCGCCTGGACGTCGCCGTAGCCCAAGTCGTCCGCGAGAATGTAGACCACGTTGGGCCTCGCAGGAATCGCCGCCAAAACGCCGTGAGCGCCCCACGCCAAACAGGTCAAGGCGACAGCGAGCATTACGATGAGTCGGGGTTGCATCCAGAGACGCCTAACGGGGCGCCGCGCACTGGGCAAGTAAGGTCAACGATTACCCGGTAGATCGGGTCCAGCCGAGACAGGACGAGCAGCGACCGCCAGCCGCCAAGACGGAGCGGCCGCCGGTCGGACGGTTTAAGATCCTTGATCAGGTCGCTGGATCAACTTAGCCAAAGCCACTCTCAATACCTCCGATGACCCAACACCCGCACCCCGGCTTCGCCTATTTGTTCAACCGTCTGCTCATCGCCTCAGCGCTGCTGAGCAGCCCAACCCACGCCCAGGTAGCTCCGCTCGCGCCAGCGCCGGCCACTCGAGCCACCCCAACCGAGGAGGCCATTGTCCTGAATCCGTTCGCGGTCAGTGCGAGTTCGGATGTCGGTTACACCGCCACCAGCACGCTCGGCGGCACGCGGTTAAAAAGTGAGTTGCGCGACGTCGCTTCCCAGATCGACGTATTGACCGCCGAATTTCTGGAAGATATCGGAGCCCTCACCCTCGAGGAAGCGCTCCGCTACTCGATGAATATTGAATCGAGCGAGGAGAACTTTTCGCCCGGCACGGATCCGAATACGAACAGCGTCTTTGCCTCCAACTACGGCGGCAAGACCCGAGGGTTGAGCCGCTCTAACAACACGCACGATTTCTTCGAGACCAACGTACCCCTCGACAGCTACAACACCGGCAAACGCTTCACGCTCGTCTCCGGTTCGAATGCCATTCTCTTCGGCGCTGGTTTCGCTGGTGGCACCAACGACGCCGCTTTCGACCGGCCCGACCTCCGGAAATTCTCTGGCAATGCCACGATTCGCGCCGACTCCAACGGCAGCCTGCGCACGTCGCTGAACTTGAACCAGCCACTCTTGCGCAAGATGCTCGGACTACGCATCGCCGGGCTCCGTGCCGACGAGCGCGACTATCGCGACGGCGTCGGGGCCAAGACCGAACGCCTCTACACCGCCCTGCTGTTTCAGCCCACCCCCCGCGCTTCCTTACGGGGCTGGATCGAGAAATACGATTCGCGGCAGCGCAACGCCGCCAACACCTTGGTCGCGGATCGGGTCAGCCCGTGGCTGGGCACCGCGACGCGCCCATTCTTCAATAACGCGGGCCTCAACGCCACGAGTACGGCGACGCAGTTCACCACCGCGTTTAACGCTCAAGGCGCCGATCTGGCAAAATCCGCCGAGCGCTTCAACAACGTGGCCTCGGCCGGCACCGTCGTCTACAATCTTAACGGCAGCCAACCATCGGCGATTCGCAACTGGACCAATACCGTGACCTCCAGCCGCCCACTCGACGGCACCCAAGACCCCAGCATCATCAATCCGAACATCTACCCGCTTGACCAGAGCGTCATCGGCAACGCCATGCAACGTCGTTGGCGCAGTAACATCCATGGCTTTGTCTTCGAACTGAACCCTTGGCGCGATCTCTACATCGAGGGCGGATATAACCGGGAGGTTTTTGACACCCGCTCACTCAGTTTCATTTCTGGCAACAACACTGATCTGCGCGTTGAACTAAACCGGTTTCTCCCGGACGGCATCACCCCCAATCCCAATCTCGGCAAATACTACGTGGAGGACGATATCACGGGCAGCATGTGGCGAAATCACCGGACGGAGCGCCGGCTCCAAACCGCCTACGCCCTCAATTTTGAAAAGCGGCCGGGCTTCTGGCGCTGGCTCGGCTCCCATCAGGCCGCCGTGATGTATTCCGGCGGCGTCAACATGCGCGTACAGCAGAACAACAACAATGCCCGTATCATTTCCGACAATACGTTCGACGGCATCGTCTATCCCGCGGGGACCACCGCCGCCAATGACACCATCCGCAATACGCGCCGGCTCCGCTCGCGTTTCTATCTCGACACGCCGCAAAACAACAGCGGCACGGGCCACTTCTCGCTGCAGGCGCCCTTCAACCTCTGGAGTCCAGAGACCCGCGTGATCGGGCAGGACGCCGCCGGTCGCGAAGTCGTGATCAACACCGGCATGAGCAGTCCGTATGGCGCCCAAGTCCAGACCTCAAACGGCAAGAAGAAGGAGGACGCGATGCAGTATGGGGTGCAGAGTAGTTTCCTCAATGGCCGGCTCAACCTCACCGTGGGTGAACGTTTTTCCAATGCATCGTTCGCTCCGTGGGTTGGCCAGAGCGGCGGCGCGAACAGCCGGCTGCCACGCCGGTACAACGCCGCCACCGGCAAGTACGAGGAGCCCATCCGCAGCGGTGCCGCGATCGTTTTCCCCGGCAATGGCCAACCCGTCGGGAACGCCGGCTTCGAACCATGGGATGCCATGCTCAGCCGCGGCGGCGAGTTCGACTCCCTCGAAGCCGCCACCAAGTATGGCGTCACCTCCCGCCTTAAGGGCGTCGTGATTCATCCTTTCGGAAAAAACGCGATCCCCAGCTTGCACTACACGGAATCATCCTCGGCCTTCGTCGCAGATTTTACCCGCAAATCCCCCAGCGGCAGCGAGGCTCAACTCGACGATGGGACCACCCGCGAATATGGCGGGTCGCTGCGTTTCCTCGAGAACCGACTCGTCCTGCGGGTCAACGCCTACGAATCCATTTACCTCGGAATCTCCGGCGGCTCCCCGGCAGTGCCCAACCCGACCGCCGTCGGAGGAAACTCCGGCATGGATCGCAACGATATCCGCTGGACGGCCGTGCACATCGAGAAATCCGTTCAAAACTACCAGCTCAGCAAATCAGGTGGCCGCTACGAATCCGCCGCCACGGGCGCCGCCGTCCTCGGCGGCACCAAAAACGGCATCGATCCCACCAGCCCGGTGGCTTATTTTCAGAACGATGTGCTCGGCTGGGTCAGTGAAGGCGCGGCCGGCACCGTCTACTCCCTCAAGTATGCGAATGCGGCCGATCGCATTGCGAAGGGCGTCGAATACCGGCTCGTCGCCAACCCGTTCGGCGGCTGGAGCGTGAGCGCCAGCGTCGCTAAGAATAATACTCGGAGCGTCCGGATCGCCGGGGACTGGTTCGGCGTGATCGCCTACCGGATAAAAGACTGGCTCGCCGCCGCCAATGACCTCGCCGCTCTGCAACGCACCGGCGGCAACGGCCCCACCCCGTTGCACTTTAACACGTCAACCAATCCCAACGAAACCCTGCTCGCTTATGTCCGCAGCGCCGCGCTCGGCTGGGCGTTCCTGCGCGAGAGCGAGGGCCAAGCCAATAACCAAGAGGTCGTCTGGCGCAGTAACTTCACCAGCACCTATCGATTTCAGACCGGCTGGCTGAAAGGCTTCCGCCTGGGCGGCAGTATGCGCTATCGCGGCGAACGGATCCTCGGCTACCGCGACAAGACCGTTACCTCCGCTGATCTGGCCAACGATCCGATCCTCGGCACCCCCGGGCTCTTCCCCGCGGGATCCAGTATCGCGATCGCGGATACAAATCGGCCCATCATGGGCGGATCCTCCTGGAACACCGACGGGGTGCTCGGCTACACAACAACCCTCTTCACCAAGCGGGTCCGCTGGAACGTCTCGCTCAACGTCCGCAACGTGCTCAACGACGACAAACTCATCGCCCAGAGCGGACTCTCCGCCGCGGGCGCACCGGTCGTCTTCCAATATCCCGAGCCACGCGTGTTTCTACTCACGAGCAGCTTTGACTTCTAAACCGAACAGGCTTCCGGCCAAGGCCGTCCCCGGCCGCCTTGACCCGGCGCCGTGGGCCCACCGGCCGTCGCGGCTGGCGGCGCCGCGCCCCGTTCCCAGCCGGACGGGCACCCGGTTGGTCAGAGGTTCGCCGATTTCTTTTTTTTCCGGCCCGACTTGGCCGGTGCCGCCGCCTCGTTGATCGCGGGGGCCACCACCGGTAGTTTGGCCGCCATCTCCTGCTGAACAGTACGCACCTCGGGCCGGCCCGCCAGGTTCGTCCACTCGTGCGGATCATTCACGAGATCGTAGAGCTCCTCGTTCCCGTCGGCGTACCGGAGGTAGCGCCAGCGCGGGCCCGTCACCGAGTAGTTGCCGGCATCAAAACACGTCAGGATCACACGGTCCGAGACGGCCGCCGGGTTTTTGAGCAGCGGGGCCAGCGACTCGCCAGCGAGACCCGCGCGAGGGGCGATCCCGCACACATTAATCAAGGTCGGATAAAGGTCGATCAGCCCAACGGGAGCCGCACACGTCGCACCCCGGGGAAAGTCCGCGGAGGCGCCCCGTTGCGGGAGCACCACGATGAGCGGCACGTGAGTCGCACGCTGCCAGCCGGTCCACTTGCCCCAGTGTTCCTTTTCTCCAAGGTGCCAGCCGTGGTCTCCCCAGAATACGATCACGGTGTTGTCGGCGGCGGCACTGGCGTCGAGGGCATCGAGGAGTTTACCGACCTGCGCGTCGATGAAGGAGACGCACGCGAGATACGCCGTAACGGCCGCTCGCCACTGCCCGTATTTTACCACGGCCGCGTGCGAGCCCGCCGTGACAGGATCACGGGCCCAAGCGCGCCCGGTGTCGCTCAGATCGACCAGATCATCGGCTTTGACCGCGGGAAGCTGGACGTCGATTCCCGCGTAGAGGTCGAAATACTTTTTTGGGGCGAACAGCGGGATATGGGGACGATAAAATCCGACCGCGAGAAACCACGGTTGCGGCGACATCGTCGGCTGCTGGCGGATTTGCTTCACGGCCCACTCGGCGATTTGGCCGTCGCCCATGTCGGCGTCGCCCACCTCGAGCGGTCCCCAATCAAAGGATTCGCCGTTGGGCGAAGTGGCGGCACGATCGCTCGGCATCCGGTTGAGCGGCAAAGTCACCGGGCGCCCTTGGAGGACGGTATGATGCTGGGGATGATCGGTGCCCTTGGAAGGGAGCTCGGCCGCCGTGTAGGCGGTCGCCTCGGCGGTAAACGGACTCCAGCGCTGCTCGGGATAAAACTCCTCATCGCACAAACCGCGGCCCTTCTGGTGAAGAAGTTTCCCCGTGCCATAGGTGCGATAGCCCGCTGCCTTAAAATGCTGGGGCAAGAGGACCAGATCAGGCCGCACCGTGCGGATGGCCTTTTCGTCATTCGCGAGCACGCCGGTTGTAAACGGTTGATGACCGCTAAAGACGGCGGCACGCGAAGGGTTGCAGAGCGGTGCGGCGCAATGGGCATTCGTGAAGGTGACGCCGCGCTGGGCCAACCGGTCAAGGTTCGGCGTCTTCACCTGCGGATGGCCGCGCAAGGGCCCGATCCAGTCGTTGAGATCGTCGACGGCAATGAAGAGGACGTTCGGAGGCGGCGGGCCGGCCGCGCCGGCAAAGTGGAAGCCGGCAGCGAAGAGCAGACCCGAAGCAAAGAGAGCAGAGGAGCGCAAGCGCGTGATCATCAGAAGATGAAGGATTGACCGGGTCAGCAGGAACCCGATGGCTACTTGAAATGCAAGGGCCCGGCCGAGCACTCAAGCTTTCGGTGCCCGACACAGCCAAAAATCTCAAGGCGAACGCTGCCGCGCAAGCGCCTGCTAAGGAGGTGCCGCGCGCGGCGCGGTCTGGCGCGTGCGGCGCGGTCTGATCCGAGAATGCTGCGGATTGAATCATCAGGCCGCGCGCCCGAGCCCGCGCCACGGTCGACGGAACGTACAGTGTCGAACGAACCAACGGAGTCAGGAACGAACCAACGGAGTCAGGCTTTGGGTTTTGGGATCGTTTCGTCCGTTGAATCCAAGAACCCCGCCCCCCCCGCAAATCCAGTTTCCTAGCAGCCTCCCCACCAAAACAAGTTTTGGCCCCGACTGTAAGAAACAGCTTTCCAGGCCCACCATCGGCGACAGGAGTGTCGCCGGTCCGCCGGATGGGCGACACTCTTGTCGCCCCTGCAGCATAGGAGCCTCCCCACCAAAACAAGTTTTGGCCCCGACGGGAAGAAACAGATTTCCAGGCCCACCATCGGCGACAGGAGTGTCGCCGGTCCGTCGGATGGGCGACACTCTTGTCGCCCCTGCTGCATGGGAGCCTCCCCACCAAAACAAGTTTTGGCACCGACGGGAAGAAACCGCTTTCCAGGCCCACCATCGGCGACAGGAGTGTCGCCGGTCCGTCGGATGGGCGACACTCTTGTCGCCCCTGCTGCCTGGGAGCCTC
>CAMDOF010000013.1 GCA_945903465.1 Opitutus sp. GAS368 | reverse complement strand
GCGGTGGCGGCGGCGGCGGCGGCGGCGGGCTTGGCCGGGGAGTAGGGCGGAGAAGCGGCGTAGGTCTGAGTTGGATACGTAGCGAAGAGGAGCACGCAGGCGCCGGCGATCCCGAGGGTTCCGGGGGGCAGAGCGGTGCGGGTGGTGGTGGCCTGTGGCTTTGGGGAGGAGTTGGGTGACTTCATGAGGGCAGATGATTTTAAGAGCGGCGGCGTTGCAGGAACGTGACCGCGAGCAGCAGCGTAAATGACAAGGCGAGCAGGGTGGCGGCGAAGGTGTGGGCTTGGGGATACGCGAGCGATTGGACCTCATCGTAGAGGGCGATGCTGGCGACCTTGGTGACGCCTGGGATGGATCCGCCAATCATCAGGACGACACCGAATTCGCCCAGGGTATGAGCGAAGGCGAGGGTGAGCCCCGCCGTCAGGCCGCGCCAAGCCAGGGGAGTATGGATGCGGAGGAAGACGCGTGTGGGGGTGGCGCCGAGCGCCGTGCCCGCATCGAGCAGTTCGCGGGGGACCGAGCGCAGGGCGGCTTGAAAAGGTTGTACGGCGAAGGGTAGCGAGTAGAACACCGAGGCGATGACAAGGCCGGTGAAGGAAAAAGCGAGCGAGGCGCCGGTCGCATCGCGCCACCAGCTTCCGGGCGGGTGCTGGGGTGAAAAGACGACGAGCAGATAGAAGCCGATGACGGTCGGAGGGAGAACCACGGGGAGGGCGACGAGTGTTTCGATGAAAGGAGCGAGGCGGGAGCGGGTCGTGTTGAGCCAGTGGGCGAGGGGGAGTCCGCAGGTGCCGAGAATGAGGGTCGTGATAGTGGCGAGGCGGAGGGTGAGCCCGAGGGATTGCCAGAGCGGGGCGGGCAGGCCGAGGAAACTGGAGACGAGATCAGGCAAGGCGGAGGAACGTGGATTTTTAAGCGCCGGCTCGCAATCTCAAGGTGAACGGTGGCGTGAAGAGGTCAGTTAAAAACCAAAAATCTCGGGCCTGGCGGTGCGACTGGCCCAGCCGGCGGGAAATGCATGTGTACGAAGGCGGACTCGCCGCGGAGGGTGGCGGAAAATTGCGTGGGGTGATTTACGATAAACGTAAAAATCAATTGCTGGTATTCGAGTGGGTGCGGGGCGCTGATGCTGAAGGCGAGGGCGGGGTTTTTGAGGACAGACTCGACGGGACGGGTCAACGCTTGGGCGCGTCGGGCTTGGGCGCGTCGGGCAGGATAAAACCATAATGTTCAAAAACGGTGCGGGCCGCGGGCGAGCGGAGAAAGTCGAGGTAGCGGACGGCGGCAGGGTTGGCTTGGCCTCGGGCGGTGAGGACGGCGGTTTGTAAAAGGGGCTCGTGGAAAGCCGTGGGGATTTCCTGCCAACGACCGATGGCGCGGAGAGGGCCGGAGATGACTAGAGAGAGTGCGATGAGCCCGGCGTCGGCGTGTTCGGTTTGGATAAATTGGGCGGTCTGCGTGATATTTTCCCCGAAGACGAGCTTGGGTTGAACCGTGGTCCAGAGGCCGAGGTGCGTGAGGACCTGCTGCGCGGCGCGGCCGTAAGGGGCGTGCGCGGGGTTCGCGATCGCGAATTTTTTTACGAGGGTGTGCTGAATGACGGTGCGAGGATCGTTGAGATTAAGATCTTGGCGCGTGGTCCAGAGGACGAGCCGGCCGAGCGCGTACGGGGTGAGGGAAGCGGCGTCGGCGTGTTGGGTCGCGATGAGAGCGTGCGGGTAGCTGAGATCGGCGGAGAGAAAGACATCGTAGGGCGCGCCGTGGGAGATTTGGGCGCATAAGTTTCCGGAGGAGCCGCTGGTGACGGTGAGGACCGTGCGGGGCGCGGTCGTCGTAAAAGCCGCGTGCAAGGCGGGCAGGCAGTAAATGAGATCGCTGGCAGCGGCGATAACGACGGCCGGATTTTCCCGGAGCGGCGGCGCCTTCTTGATTTCCACGGCGAACGTCGAGGCCACGGAAACCCCCAGATAAATTAAGAGGCGACGCACGATAAAAAGTGGCTGAGCACGCGGGTGGGGAAGGGCGTTGAGTGCGGCGCAGCCGCCGGCGAGCTCGCGGGCTGGAACCGACCACGTAACGCTGGGCGCCGGTTACTTTTTCGATTCGGCCGAGGCCGGTTTCACCTCTTCGAGGACCCACGCGTTGCCTTGGCGCGACATGAGGCCGGTGATGGTGTCGCCGGTCTTGAATGCTTTGAGGGTGGCGGCGTCCACTTGAAACATCATCGTCATCGCGCGCATCACTCCAGGAATGTCCTCGTGCTTCACCACGAAGGCGGATTTTTCCGAGATAACGGCTGTGATAATACCGCGAAGAGTGTGCCGTTTCGGGGTGCCGGGGGCGGGCGCGGCGGTGGTGGGTGGGGTCGCCGCCGCGCCGACGGTCATGGGCGCGAGTGCGGTGGCGGTAAAAACGAGCGCGGTGCGGAGAGCGCGGGCCGGGATTTTCATATTAGAAATCAGTGAGTAGCAAAAAGCCTCTTTTTAGAAATTAAATTTCACGTTAAGGACCGTCGTGCGGTGAGGGAAAGGCTGGGAAGATGAAAAGAGTCTCGGTTGCGGCAATTGTCTACGCGGAGACCGAAGAGCCAGCGACAGTTGAGACGGCAGTGGGCGGGGAGGTCGACTACGACCGAGGCGGCGAGCCAGCCAATAACGATAGCGTGCAAGGCGTGGGAGGATTTCATGGGTTGGGGTTTTATCTATCCGTTAGGCCCACCCGGACTCGGGAATCGAGCATGTTCCGAGCCGAAGGTATCAGGGTGGTCGCGGAATGGGTGCGCGCAAGCCAAAGGGTGCCCCAGAAGTGTGCTGCAGAAGGGTGCTCCAGAAGTGTGCTCCGGCTGCGCCGGACGTGAAATCACTGGCCGTGTTTTGAGCGGCTCAGGGATCAACCCTTTCGGAGAAGGTCGACCGGACCCGGCTCAACGGAAACCCGTGCCCCCGGTGCTGCCCGACACCGGGGCCGTATAGCCTGTACCCGCTCTGACCGTGACGATGGCCGCCGCGTCCTTCGAGCCCGCGGCGATCGGCGCCGCTCCGTCGAGGGGAAAGACGGACGCCACGGCATCGCGCCAGCCGTCGTTGGTGGCGATGGGGGCATGCCGGGCTGAATAATATGCTCGCCTCGCTCACAGCATCGCGCCAGCCGTCGTTGGTGGCGATGGGGGTGCGATATTCCCCGCAAAGATCTCAAGTTTCGGATTGGCCAACCCACCGGTGACGCCGACTTGAGCGAGCCCAGGTCCGCCGGCACGAATGCCAATCTGCGCCGTGCCGCTGCCACTCAACGTGAACCCCGCGATTAAGATATTCTGCCCAGTGCCCACCGGGTTGCGGGCCGAGCGATTAATCAACCGGGCCGCGCCGCCCGGGGCTGGATCGTAAACCTCCATCAGAACCACGCCGCTGCGCGGGCCCTTCGCCTGAGCCGTGAAAGATCCACTCACGGCCGGATAATAATGCCGCGTCCTTGGCGCCCCGGGAAAAAAGGAAACGCGCCGGCGGACGAAAATATCGCCGCGAGACTTGAGCCTCAGTCGTCGTTGGTGGCGGCCGGCGAGGTTCCCGTGCGGTAAAGTTCCAGCTGGGGATTGGCCAAGCCCGCCGAGCTGGAGGCGTTGAGCGCGGGGCCGGTCGCCCGCACGAGGATCAACTTGGTTCCGCCCGAAACCACTCCGCCGACGAGCAGCGTCTGGCCGTTGGCCAGCGAGGTTCGGACGGAGGCGTTCGTTAACCCGCAGGCCGCGGGTGGGGTCTGGGCCGTCGCGTTCGCGCCCAAGATCGTCATCACGGCCAAGGCGGCCGATGCGAGGCGCGGGGCGAAGATGCGATTGGCGAAAGACATCGTGGGCTTATCAGGTTGAGACGAAAGAAAAACCGGCCTCTCAGCGGGTCTTTGAGTGAAAGGGTGCGTCGTTCCCGGGGGCGCTGGCCAGTCACCGAATGGTTAACTGAAAGCTAATCTAGCCCTTGGTTCAGTGCTGTGCGCAGCGCGGCGGAGAGGGTGTCGATTTCTCCCGATGTCGTGGAGAGGTTTGGGGTGACGCGGATGCCGGAAAATTCCGGGTGCTCGACGGGGCGGACCACGATGCGGTGGCGCTCCCAGAGCCATTTTGCCAGTGGCTGGGCCGGGAGCCCCGGGAGGGTGACTGTGGCCAGCGCGCCGGAGGACGACTCGCGGCGGTCGAGGTGCACGATCACTCCGGGGTGTTCGGCGAGGGGCTCCAGCCAGCGTTCGCGCAGCGAGCGGAGGCGGGCCCATTTGTGGTCTGCGCCGATTTCTCCGTAGAAGTCCAACGCGGTGCGGATCGCGAGGAACGGGGCGGCGGAAAAGGTGCCGATGCTCTCGAATTTGCGGATGTTCTCGCGCAGTTCGGCGGGGGCGGGGAAGTGTGGCCAGAGCGAGCCGATACGGTCTCGCCGCACGTAGAGGAAGCCCGTTCCGTGTGGGGCCCCGAGCCATTTGTAGAGCGAGGTGGCGTAGTAGTCGCAGCCCAAATCGTCGCGGTGGGCCGGGATGTGCGCGAAACCGTGGGCGCCGTCGACCACGACCGGGATGTGGCGACTGTGGCAGAGCTCAACGAGCGCACGGGCCGGTAGAATGCGACCGGTTAGATTGATGAGTTGGGAAAAAAGGACGAGGCGGGTGCGCGGCGTGAGGGCGGCCGCGAAAGTAGCGACGACCGTCGCGTCGCTGGCGTCGGGGGCAGGGAGCTTGAGCGTATCGATTTCGATGCCGTCGCGGGCGGCCCGTTGTTTGAGGGTGTTGAGAAAACGCCAGTAGTCTTGCGTGGTGGTGAGGACGCGGTCGCCGGGCCGGAATTCGCAGCCGAGCAAAACCGTCTCGGTCCCCTCGGTGGTGTTACGCGTGAGGGCGAGTTCATTGGCGTCGCAGCCAAAGGCGGCGGCGAGGCGCTTACGGACGTCTTCGAGTTGCGGGAGTTGCTCGCGATTGAGGGTGATCGGGGGAGCGCGGTGGGCGTGCCGTGCGAGTTCGGCGAAGGCGGCGTGGACGCGATCGGGTGACGGCTGCACGCCACCGTTTTCGAGGTTGATGATTGAGCGGTCGACGGACCACGCGGCTTGCACCTTTCCCCACGCGGACTCGTCGGCCGCGACCTCGCTGGGCGGGCGGGAGCGATCGAGGAGGGCACCGGATGGTGGGAGGGCCGCGGGTGCGGTCGCTCCCGCGATGAAGGGGAGCGAGCCGGCCAGCGCGGCCCGACTGAGAAATTCCCGGCGACCGAGCAGGGGCATGGCGCGGAGTGCGTTTAGAACGACGTATTCAGGCGGGCATACCAACGGCCACCGTCGGCGTCGTAGGGCGAGTTGCGCGAGTAGAGCAGGCCGTTGGCGGCGTTGAAGAGGGCTTTGTTCGGGTAGCGGTTGAAGCCATTTTCCACGCCGAGGACGATCTGGGCGGATTTGGTCAAGCGATAGCTGGTGGAAAAATCGACGAGGGTCTGCGCACCGAACTCCTGGACGATCGTGGAGTTGGATTGGGCGTCAGTCCATTCGCCGTAGTAGCGGGTGCGGGTCAGGAAACCCCAGGGACCGACGTCGTAGGCGAGCGAGACATTGCCGGCGTTGCGGGGGAGACGGCGCTCGAGGTTGATGCGTCCGTCGTTCGAGACGATGCGCGGGTCGTAGCGCGTGGCACGGGTGAGCGTGCGATTGGCGGCGGCGGTCAGGGTGAGTTTGGAGTTGGCGGACAGTTTCCACCGGTAGGCGCCGACGAGATCCAGGCCGGAGGTGCGGGTGTCGAAGGCATTGGTGAGAAAATTGACGGAATTCAGATTGGCCGCATCGGTGACGCCGGAGGCGACGAGTTGGGTGCGTTGGGCGGCGGTGAGTGTGAAGCCTTGCGAGATGTTGAGGCGGTCGCGCACGTCGATGCGGTAGGCGTCGAGCGTGACCGTGAACGCAGCGGAAGGCGTGAATACGAGGCCGAGGCTGGAATTGGTGGCCGTTTCGGGGCGCAGGGCCTTGGCTCCGAGGAAGACGGCGACGGGATTCGTCACTCCGATTTGGCCGGAGGTGAAAAGCGTGGAGGTGCCGGCGAGGAGACCTTGGCTGGTGCGCGTGTAGTTGGAGAGGCCGGGCGTAGGGGCATGGAACCCGGTGCTGAGGGCGCCGCGCACGGCGAGTTCGCGGGTGGCCTGCCAGCGGGTGGCGAGTTTGCCGGTGGATTTCGAACCGAAATCCGAGAAACGCTCGTAACGGCCGGCGGCTTCGACGCTAACGGTTTCTAGCGGGTGGGCTTCGGCATCGGCGTAGGCGGCCCAGCTGTCCCGGTCGACGTCGACCACCTGTTGCGGGCTCCAGCCGGGGAAGCCGTTGGAGCCGACGGCGAGGTCGGAGAACTTACCCACGTCCCAGGAGAAACGGTCGCCCTGGCGGATGGTGAAGGCCTCGTTGCGGTGTTCCGATCCGAGCGCGAGCGTCGTGGGCTTGGCGAGGGCGAATGCCTGCGGCGTGTAGACGAGATCGGCATTGAAGTTGCGCTCGCGCTGGCGGAGACCGCCGGCGTCAAAGCTCGTGGGCGACTCGGGACCGAAGGATGCGTTGACGGTATTGGTGAGGGAATAGTCAATCCGGCTGCGGCCGAGAGAGGCGCTCACGTCCCAGCGGAATTCAGAACCGGCATCGCCCTTGAGTCCGGCGAAGAGCGAATAGTCGGCGTCCTGCGTGCCGAAAAACGGGGCGAAGCCGCCGGGAAATTTGTCGACGAGATTGAACGTGGGGAAAAGCGAAGTTGGGGCGTTTTGGAAAGAAGAGCGGCGGAAGGCGGCGTTGGTGTCGGGGTTCCGCCAGTTGAAATCGTCGACGCCTTCGCCTTGGCCGAAGAGGCCGAAGGCGTAGACCGTGACGGCGGGGGTGAGGCGATAGTGAGTGTTAAACATCAGGCGGGACGCTTCGCGTTCGGGCTGACCCCAGCGCTGCACGGGAGAGAGGACCGAGGCTTTGCGATCGGGGTGGGCGGCGATGTAAGCGAGCGCATCGGCGCGCTGGATAGAACGCGAGGTGCGGCCAGCGTCGGTGTATTCGAGCGCGAGATGGAAGCATCCCTTGCCGGCGAGCCCGGTGCCGAAGTCGAGGCCGGCCTGGCGATTGCGCCCATCGCCGCCAAAATACTGCGCCACCTGGGCGAAGCTCTCGAAGCCGATGCGGTCCTTGAGGACGACGTTGATGACGCCGGCGATGGCATCGGAGCCGTATTGGGCGGAGGCGCCGTCGCGCAGAACTTCGATGCGCTGGAGACCGGAGCCGGGGATTTGGGCGAGGTCGACGGCCTGATATCCGCTGGGGCTGATCAGGGCGGAGCGGTGTTGGCGCTTGCCGTTGACGAGCACGAGAGTCTGGTCGGGCGAGAGGCCGCGGAGGCGCGCGGGGCGGACAAATGCGAGACCTTCGCCAATGGTGAGGCGCTGAACGTTGTAGGACGGGACGGTCTGTACCAGCACGTCGGTCAACTCAGAGGAAACGTAGGAGCGGATGGTTTCGGCGCCGATGATATCGACGGGCACCATCGATTCGGCCGCCGAGCGATCGAGCCGGCGGGTGCCCGTGACGACGAGAGATTGCAGGGTGACGGCTTCCCCTGGTTGCCGCTGTTTTGACGACGTCGGCGGCAAGGCAGACGGCGGACGGAAACGTTCCAATTGCGGCGAGGGCGGCGACGAGAGATCGGGCGGATAAGTTCATAGACGAGCGGCGGTGATGGGCACCGCGGGTGCGCGGTTCAAGTGCTCAACGTGCGGTCATCGTAATATGACTATTATGACGCCGAGTTGTGACACCCGCCTCCGTCTTGGCACAATCGCGCGGGTCGCGGCATTGAACGCAACCGGGAGCAATCGCCAGCTTCACTGGATCGTATCGGCAAGGACGCTGCGTCCTAACCGTGAAGATCCAGCCTGTCGGGACCTCTTGATGCAGCCCATCCGTCTTCTTCGATGCAAGCTCGGTCGCTTTGTCCTGCAGTTGCTGGGAAACGATCGGCGGGTTGAGTAGCTTGGCAGAAAGAGCCTGATCTTTAGCCGCAAGCATCACTCAGGCGGCGGTAGTTGGACCGGTGGGTGAAACCGGTCGACCCGAAAGCTCGGATTGCGGTAAACTGGGACGAAATCGTTCGGGGGCGGGCTGGAGTTGAGCAAATTCTCCGGTGAGCGCGAGTCGATCGATATCCAAACTCCGGCCGGGAGTCGGCTAGACGGGCGATTCATGAAGCCTGCTCAGTCGTGACGGTTCACGCTGCGGGATCCGGGGGACCTCCGGGTATTCCCAACCAACCGTCGCGCGCGGGCGAGCCAGCCGGCGACGGCACCGAAAGCGTAGCGATCGGACCCAAACGATCGCGGAAAGCGCCGGCTCCAGCTTTGCAGAAAATCCAGATTAAATGGCAGGCCCTGAAGCGAACCGCCGATCGGCGAGAGTCAGCCTCCGCGGAGCCATCCGCGGGCGAGTATAATCCGGTTTGCTTACTTGCGATCAATGCGCGTGAAGAGCCACAGGCCGACGCCGATAAAAAGCAGGTTGGGTAACCACAGCAAGAGGTCGGGGCGATACTCGGGGTGACGGTCGAGCCATTTGATCATCACGGTGAGAAGGTAATAGCCTAGCACGAGGGCAAGTGCGAGGCCGAGGTTGGCGGAAGTTTCGCGCCGAGAAACTTTGATGCCGAGGGGCACGCCGATCAGAGCAAAGGAAAAAACTGCGAGCGAGAGGTTGAATTTGTCCTGGAGAATCAGCGCGAGCTTCATCTGCTGCCGAGCGCTCTCACGGGCAGTCTCGGGTGGCGGTGGTGGCAGCGCGGCTACTCTGGCCTGCTCGGCGCGGAGTTGATTGTAAGTGAGCCAATCAGGTTTCATCTTGTCCAAATCGCGGCCGAAATAGTTATCGAGTGAGATTCTGACTTCCTCAGCTTTTTCGATCGAGGCGGCTTTGGGTGATTTGCGGAAATCTTCGGGATCCTCCGAGTCTCGTTCCTCGATTTTAACTTGGACGAGGGTCGGGACGAGGCTGTTGGTGGACTCGTCAAAATCGATCCGGCCTGACTCAGCGCGGATCAAGCGCTTCACCCGCGATTGGTCGTCCAACTCCCAGAGCCAGATATCGCGGAGGACGGCCCCGTCCTTCTCGCCGACGTAGAGGACGCGGCGCGAGAATTCGCGGATGAAGGTCTTGGGGACGATGATTCGCAGTGGATTCGCGCGCACGGCTGCGGCGAATTCGCGGTGGTATTGCACTCGCGCCCAAGGCATCGACTGGAAGTTGACGTACAAAGCGGCGGCGGCTCCCGACAGTCCGAGAACAAAGACGGGCAGGGCGATCCGCCCGATGCTGATGCCCGCGGCCCGCATCGCGGTGATTTCGCTATCGGCCGAGAGTCGGCCGAGCGTGAGAAGCACTCCGGTGAGGATGCCCATCGGCAGGGCGAAGGAGATGGCGAACGGTATGAGCAGCCCAACGAGCCGGGCGAAGGTTTCGAAACTGAACTGGCCGGCGAGCCAAGGCCCGAGCAACTCGCGCACGACGTTGGGCAGCGCGACGACAAAGGCGAAAAGTCCTACCGCCGCTGCGCAGGTGAAGAGCACGCTGGTGAAGAGGTGGCGATCGAGAAGGTTCACGAAAGAGCGGTGTCATCGCAGACTCGCGGCGTACGCACAAGGTTTCAAAAAAGCGGGCGTCGCCGGCGGTGATCGCGCGAGAGCCACCGGCGCGAGAGCCCGAACGCGGCCCAGTCTGGTTGCCCGAACGCGGTCCGTCTGGTTGCCCGGGCCGGGGGCGCGTGGGCGGATGGCAGGTTGGCCGGCGCGCGGGACTGGGGTGGTCGCAATCCTGACGCCACTTCAGGCGCCTCGTGGCAGGGTCCAATGCTTGCACGACCAAGCGTTGTCGGATGAAGGGTCGGACGATTCTTTTGGTAAGAAGATTTCAAGCTGCGGAAAAAGATCTCGATTTTTCCCGACGGCGGTTCGTTCCGTGTGCCGCGGCGCAGGGCGGCCCGGGTGCAGGTGCACGATCCGCGTTGCGGAGTCGGGGTTTGGTTATCGTCCGAACAATCTTCCTGCCAACCAAGTCCCCCTCCCAAAATTTCCGCGGATGGTTTCGGGCCGAGCCGAAGTCTCGGTGGCGCTGGCATCCGCAGGCGCGCGTAATCGGGGAGCGGGGTTCTCCCCACAAAGAATTCCCATTCGCCGGCCTGATTGGAAACCGATCTCGCCGCGGGATGAAGGCGCCGTTTTTAAAGTCGTTAGTTTAAAGTAAGAGAATGCGAATAATTTTGCCCGGCTTCTTCGTCCCATCGGTTCTGGGACTCCATGGACTGTGCGATCACGCGCCTCGTTTACGTCATGGCTTGGCGGTGGGGCGGTGCTGGTGGGCTCCAAGCCGAGGAGGGGTGGCTCGTGCCGGAGCGGTTGGCGGTGACTCCGGGGGCGAAGTTGACCTTCTCGCGTCAGCGTGTGGCGGTTTTTTCGGTTGAAGGCTCTCTGGCCAACGGAGGAACGGCCGCGCGTGGGTGGGCTCGTAGCGGGAAAGATTTATTCGCCGTTCAGGTTGGGCCGAGCGTGGGCGGTGAGCCTTTTAGCGTCACGGTGCTGCGGCCGGGCTTCGTCCTCTTGGCGGTAGATGGGGTGCTGCCCGTGCGGGATTGGCCGCCAGAGCAGGGGGAGCGTCGCTGGCGGGAAGTCGCGGCGAGCGGGGCCCTCCGGGCCGAGGGGAAGGCGCAGGGTGGGACGCGGCGCTGGCCGGAGAAGGAAGTGAGACGGGCGCTCGCATTTGTTCGGGTTGGCGAGCCGGACTCGTCGGATCAGAGCTGGCGGGTCGGCGGTGGGCATGGCTTAAAAATTATTCCCGAGCGTGACCCGACGGTGCCCCGGGTCGGCGACATCCTGGAGGTGCGCGTGTGGGCGGAGGGCCGGCCGCGGCGGGAGTTTGTCATCGACGATGTCTCTTGGGGTGAAACGCGCGAGCATGGGGTGGTCACGGATGAATGGGGTCGCGCCGCTCCGCCGCTGCGCCGCTCGCCGTGGTGGGGTCTTGGTTGGTCCGAGGCACGCAGTTGCGACGTTCGACGGCGGCAGCGGAAGGCTGGGAGAGCGCGACGGTGAGCCTCTTCGTTGAGGTGAAATAATCGAAACAAGCTTCCAAAACGCGGATTGCTCGCTCGGTTTTCGGAGGTCTTATGAGGTCGGAGGTTTGGGTAAGACGGCTACGTGGGGCGGAACGTCTTGCGTCTGGCCGGTTTTTTTTGGCTCAATTTAACTCTGATGATTTTTATCGAAACTGCGATCTGTGCCCACGCGCGCCGGGACCGTGGTGCCGCCCGAGTGAGTCGCCGCTGGGTCAGAATTTTTCTGTGCGCGCGGGTGGTCGTTTTGAGCGGGTTTTTAGGGTGGCTGGGCGGGAGCGCGGCTCGCGCGCATGATCCCGGGATTAGTACGGCGCAGGGGGAGCTCCGGTCTGATGCGCTGGTGCTGACGACCGGCTTCGCCCCATTGGATGTACAGCATTTGTTACCGCCCGAGGCGCGGAGTGGTGAAACGTGGAACCTGAGTGATTTTGAAGCAGTGCGGGGGGCTTTAATGCTGATCGCCCCGCAGCTTTGGGAGGCGCGTCTCGGCGAGGTGGCATTGGCGCCGAGGGCGGCGCGGGTGCAGTTACTGGCGGGCGATAATGTGAGCTTTGAAGTTACTTTTCCCCTGGCTTCGCTTGGCGGCAAACTGGCGCTGAGGTTAGTAAAGATCGCCGAGTTACCGGAAGGGCACCGTCAATTTGTGATTATCGCGGATGAGCGGGGATCGACGGTGGCAAAAAAGCTGCTGAGTGCGCGGGATTTTGGCTTGGAAGTTCCTCGGCTGGGAGCGGCCCGTACTGACCCGGGTAGCGTGGCAACGACGGCGGCGAGGCCGGCTGAGAGCGCTGAGGGTGGTGGCACGGTGAATGAGGCCCCGACGTTTTGGAGTTTTATTGAGCTTGGGGCGGAGCACATCTGGACGGGTTACGATCACCTTTTGTTTCTCTTCGCCTTGCTGGTGGTGTGCCGGAGTTTCCGATCGATTGTCGCGATTATTTCCTGCTTCACTTTGGCTCATTCGCTTACGCTGGCTTTGGCGACGTTGGACGTCGTGGCCATGCCCTCGCGTTGGGTGGAGGCAGCGATCGCGGCTTCGATCGTATTTGTGGGGGTTGAGAATGTCTGGCGTCGCGGGGCCGAGCCGCGCGGGCGTTGGGCGCTGACGTTCGGATTTGGCCTCATCCATGGTTTCGGTTTTGCCAGCGTGCTGAGGGATCTGGGGGTGGGGAATACGCGGGAGGGTATCGCGATTCCTCTTTTGACATTTAACTTGGGGGTGGAGTTAGGGCAGATTGCCGTGGCCTCGGCGGTCTTGCCGATCATTTGGCAGTTGCGGAAAAATGATCGCTTTTTGAAGCATGGCGTGCCGGCGATGTCTGCGGTGGTCGCGGTGGCTGGTTTTTATTGGTTGCTGCAGCGAACTCTTTGGAGCTGAGCGCGGGGCAACGGGCACGGCAAGTTTTGCCCGGAGAATGGTCATTGGGGTTGGTGCCGGGTCGATGGACCGCGGCAGCTCGGGCGCAAATGGGTAAACGACCACGGCGCTTCCCTGCTCAATCGTGGATGAGAACCGGCGCAAGGTTGCCGTTGGACTAGCAGCCTGGTCGGGTAAATGAAATTAAGGCCTCTGGAATTTTTCTGGGTTTTATCCGGAGATTTTATTTTCGGGAAAAGACGGGTCGGTTCCGGAGGTGCGTGAATTTTTCGTAACTGCTCAGGTCGATTCCCGGTAATTACGAGCACCTGTCACCTCTGGCGCGGTGACCAAAAGTGGTCCGCACAGTCCACTGTGCGGCGCTGAGTCAGGAGACGCCCCTTCCGCACAGCGGACGGTGCGGTGACCACTTACGCCGACATCCCCGGCGTTCGTGCGCACGGTAACCAAAGTGGTCCGCACAGTCCACTGTGGGGCTCTGAGTCAGGAGACGACCCTTCCGCACAGGGGACTGTGCGGACCACTTTCGCCGACAGCCGCGTCCGGCTCCACTCGCTAGGCTCGGTCGGCAAAGTCCGGATCAACGCGAGGTCTCCCCCCCACCCAACTCCCGGCCTTGAATCACCCTGCTTTCCTCCAGGGGCGAAGGCTACCCTCTCTCCGCACTCTGAGTTCAGAATAAAATTCGGCTTTCTTCGCGTAACTTGCGCGTTCACCGTCAGATTTTGTCACCCTGAGCAGTTACAACCTTTTTAAGGTTTGCGAGAATCAGCGGCCGATTTTTCTGGGTATCCGGCATCGGAGAAACCCGTGTCGTCGACGACCGGCACGGCACGGGCCATTGCTGCCTGGGCCAGCGGGCTGCCATTTCGCCTGGTCAACGAGGGTAAGGGCGAAAACCATCCGCCGAGCGCTCTGGGAAAACCAGACCGACTGGCTGAAAAAGCGCTGGCCGCATCGCTGCTTCAAAAAAGCTTCGCCCAGAAATGCGCCGCCGCTCACGGCAAATGATGTGTGTCAGGTTTCCTGCTGCCGGACGAGGCCGCCCAGCTGATCCGGAAAGTTTTGCGCCTTGCCCAGGCCTCCTTCGAGCCAACCCCGCTTGATTCATGGGCCTTCTCGCCCCCGGCAGACGACCACCGATTTCACCTCGCCCATGGCCGAGGACCATGATCGGCGAGCTATTTCCTCCCTTGTCGCGCGCACGTTCCGTTCGTGAAAACGGCTGGGTAAATTTTGCACCTCAGATTCTTCGTTTGCCAAGATGGGTGCGGGGCCTAACGATCGAGCCTTCTCATGTTCTCGTTCCTGCTCAAACGCTTTTCAGGCCGTCATTACAAAAAATTCCTTGAGAAGGCTCGACCCACCGTCGTGCGCATCAACGACCTCGAACGGAGTTATCAATCTCTGTCGGACGACGACTTGCGCGCCAAGACGGTTGAGTTTCGTGCGCGGATCGCCGCCGCCGTGGATAAGCGGGCGGCGCTCGATGAGATTTTACCCGAAGCGTTTGCGACGGTGAAAAGTGCGGCTCGACGCATGGTGGGCCGCAAAGTCATCGTCTGCGAGCACGAGTTGACGTGGGACATGGTGCACTTTGACGTCCAACTCATCGGTGGTTTGGCGATCCACCAAGGTAAAATCGCGGAGATGGCGACGGGCGAGGGCAAGACCTTGGTCTCGACGCTCCCGCTCTATCTCAATGCGCTCTCGGGCCGGAATACCCAGCTGGTAACGGTCAACGACTACCTCGCGCGCCGCGACTCTGAGTGGATGGGCCATTTGTACCGGTTTCTCGGGGTCAGTGTCGGTTGTATTCAGCAGCAGATGGCACCCGAGCTGCGCCGAGAAATGTATGGTTGCGATATCACCTACGGTACCGCCAGCGAGTTTGGTTTCGATTATCTCCGCGACAACGGCATGGCCACGCGCAAAGAGGATCAAGTCCAACGGGATTACTGGTTCTGTATTGTGGACGAAATCGATTCGATCCTCGTCGACGAGGCGCGGACTCCTTTGATCATCTCGGGGCCTGCACCGATTGAGCGCGAGCAACCCTTCACGAAGCTCAATCCACCCGTCGACAAACTCGTCAACGACCAGATGCGGCTCTGTAACAGGATTATTTCGGAAGCGAAAGAACTCCTCGAGAAAGTGGGGGCAACGGATGACGACAAGGCGCTCGCGGCTCACAAGATGCTGCAAGTTAAAATGGGTCATCCCAAGAACAAGCAGCTCCTTCGGTTGATGGAGACGGGTGGTTGGCGCAAGCTGCTCGACAAGACTGAAACGGATCTGAATTCCGACCTGAACAAGGACGAGCTCTACAAGGTAAAGGAAGAGTTGCTTTTCGTGATCGACGAGCGGCAGCACCAAGCTGATCTCACGGAAATCGGGCGCAACCTGTTGCGGCCGGATAATCCCGACGCGTTCATGTTGCCGGATTTAGCGACCGAGTTCATCGATCTCGACAAGGACACCACGCTGACGCCGGAACAGCGCGAGGAGAAGAAGCTCGCCGCGCAACAACGTTACGGGGATGTCTCGGAGGAAATTCACGCGATCTCCCAGCTCCTGCGGGCGTATTCGCTCTATGAACGCGACGTCGAGTATGTGGTCACGCCGGATGGCAAGGTGATGATTGTTGATGAAAATACCGGTCGGGTGATGCCTGGGCGCCGTTGGTCGGATGGTTTGCACCAGGCGGTTGAAGCGAAGGAAAATGTCGCGATTGAGCGAGAGACGCGGACCTACGCGACGATCACGATTCAGAACTATTTCCGGATGTACGATAAGCTCGCCGGCATGACGGGCACGGCAGAAACGGAGGCGACGGAGTTCAATGATATTTATCGTCTCTCCGTGCAGGTGATCCCGACGAATCAACCCTGCATCCGCGTTGATCGCAACGACTCGATCTTCAAGACTCGCCGCGACAAGTTCGTGGCGGTGGTCAAGGAAATTGAGATCGCCAACAAACGCGGGCAGCCCGTGCTGGTGGGTACCGTGAGCGTGGAATCATCCGAGGTGTTGTCGCGGATGTTGAAGCGGACCGGGGTGATTCACACCGTGCTCAACGCGAAATTTCACCAGCAGGAGGCGGAGATTGTCACGCGGGCGGGTCAGCGTGGCGCGGTCACGATCGCGACGAATATGGCCGGTCGCGGAACCGATATTAAGTTGGGTGAAGGCGTGCGTGAAGCCGGCGGGTTATACGTGATCGGTACCGAGCGGCACGAGTCGCGGCGCATTGACCGGCAGCTGCGCGGTCGCTGCTCGCGTCAGGGCGATCCGGGTCTTACGAAGTTTTATCTCTCACTCGAGGATGACTTGATGCGTTTGTTTTTGCAGGGCAACCTGGCTTCGAAGCTGATGGAAGGTTCGATGCAAGACGGGGAGGAGCTCGAGCATCCTTGGCTCAATCGCTCGATTGAGAGCGCGCAAAAGAAAGTCGAGCAGCAGAATTACTCGATTCGCAAACGACTGTTGCAGTACGACGACGTGCTCAACCAGCAACGCGAAGTGATCTACGGCATCCGCAATGGCGCCATTCATGCGGACCGGCCGAAGGACATCATCTTCGAGCAGATTTCGGAGGAGCTGCACACTCGTTTGGAAGTGGCTGGTTTTGGGGAGAAGGTGGGCCCGACTCAGTCCACGATTGAGGGCTTGGTCGGCTGGCTCAACGCGCACTTCCCGATCAGCATTCGGGTTGAGGAGTTAACGGGCAACCGGGCCGAGCCTTTGGTCGCGATGTTGGCGGCACGGATTCAGAAGGCCTATGCGGTTAAGGAGGGCATTGAGATTCCGGAGGCGCTGGGTTCGCTGGAGCGGTACGTGGTGATCAACGCGATCGACCATCACTGGCAGGAGCACCTTACCGAGATGGAAGAGTTGCGCCGCTCCATCGGTCTGCGCAGCTATGGCCAGAAAGACCCGCTCGTGGAGTACAAGAGCGAGGCTTATAACTATTTCGAAGAGCTCATGCAGAACGTGCGGCTGCAGATTTGCACGGGGCTATTCCGCAGCACTTCAAATCTCGAGTCGTTCGAGAATATGTTGTCCCTCCTCAGTCGTACGGCCCAAGCGGTGGGTCCAGCGGGAGCGCCGGCCCCGGCTGCACGGAGCGCGCCGCCTCTGCAAATCACGACGACCGTGACGAATAGCGGGCCGGTACCAGCCGGAGCCCCGGCTGAGCCGGAACTCGTGCTGCCCAAGGTGACCATCCGCCGAGAGCTCCCCAAGGTCGGACGCAATGATCCGTGCCCTTGCAAGAGCGGTAAGAAATTCAAGAATTGCCACGGGGCCTAAACGTGGCAGGCGGTTTTTCAGGATGGTTTGAATAGGGCCCATGCGGCGGTGCGGGGTCGGAGTGGTATTCGGTTAATGAATACGCACGGTCTGCTTTTTATCCCGATCGGAACTTTGAGGATATCCCGGATGGGCGGTCGGTGGTGCACCTGCAAGGCTTCGGCCTCGAGGATACGCACTCGGTCGTAAACGGCTTGGTCTGGGGGCCGGACGGCTCGCCGTACGGAGGGCAGGGTCGTCCAACCTCCAATCGGGTCACGCGACCTGGGCTCGAGGTGGCAACGGCGGGGGTTTACTTTGAGGGCCGCCTAGTGTGGCGCTACCATTCGGAGACGCGGGCCTACGAGATTTTCACGGAAGGGTCGGGGCACACGTTCGGTTTGGAATGGGACGCCGACGGTTGGCTTTATTCTGGCCATAACGGCGGGCAGGTGCGGGATTTTTTTGCTGATCTGCGGATTTCCCACCCGATCACGCGATAGGCGCCGGAGTGGTGGCAAGGGGGCGAAAAGACGAAGAGCCGTATTTTTTAATCACGCTCGGGGTGGTCGGGGCCGGAGGTTGGTCGTGGGCGGCCGGGAATGTGGCGACGCGGGTGCGCGGGATGAAACGTTTCTTCGGGAGCGGCGCATGGCGTTTTTTTTAAAGCCGGCGAGGGTATCGGTGTGGTGCGCTTTTTGAGATTGAGGCGGAGGAAGGCGGCGGGCCCATGGTGGCGGCGATGAGCACCCCTTGGTCTCCTGATTTCTCGCGACCCTTTTAAGTGCTGGTGCCGCCTGGTCCGGCGATAGTCGTCTCGGTAGGGTGGGATTGGATACGAGTTATGCGGTCGCCTTCACGAAAATTTCATACGATCCGGCGGCGAAGGATTTTATGGCGGGAGCGAAGGTGTTGGGGGCGGCAAAGCGGTGCGGGGCAAAGGTGGGCGAGGGTGGGGAAACACGACGGCCAGGCGCCCTTGGTCAAAGCCATCGCGGCCTTTTTTCAGACGAAAGTCGCGCCGGTGGCGGAGAGGGAGACGGTGGCGATCTTGGCCTTGATGGAAGCAGATGTCCCCAGCCAGGCGCGGGGCGGGGCCGCGGTGAAAATTCTGAAGTGCTCGCGGGGGCCGGCTACCTGCCGCCGCGATAGCGAGCAGGGAGTGGTGGCGTGCGGGAGCGGGCGGCTGGGTGGGCGGGCGGAAGAGGCGGCGGAGCGCGCAGGCAGGAGACGGTGCGGTGGGGTTTACAAGAGGAGGCCGGGCTCGCCGGTGGTGGGCTTCAGGCCGACGGCGTGATAACCCTTGGCCGTGAGCACGCGACCCTGCGGGGTCCGTTGTAAATAGCCCTCTTGAATCAGAAATGGCTCGTGGACTTCTTCGAGCGTTTCGGCCTCTTCGCTCACGGCCATGGCGATGGTGCTCATGCCGACGGGTCCGCCCCGATAATTTTCCGCCATGACCCGCAGCATGCGTTTATCCATCTCATCGAGACCGGCGGCATCGATTTCGAGCAGCTCCAAGGCGCGGGCGGCGATGGGCTGAGTGATTTCGCCGGTGGCGCGTTCTTGCGCGAAGTCGCGGCAAAAATTGATGAGATTGTTGGCGACGCGCGGAGTGCCGCGGGCGCGCGCGGCGATTTCTCGAGCGCCGCCGGCATCGATCGCGACCTTAAGCAAGCCGCAGCTGCGTTGGACAATCCCCTCGAGGGTAGCTCGATCGTAGTAATCCAAGCGGGTCTGCAGGGTGAAGCGGGAGCGCAAAGGAGCGGTGAGGAGGCCGCTGCGGGTGGTGGCGCCGACGAGGGTGAAGCGTGGCAAGGTGAGGCGGACGCTGCGAGCGTTGGGCCCCTGGTCGATCATGATATCGAGCCGGAAATCCTCCATCGCAGAGTAGAGGTATTCCTCGACCGTCTTGGGGATTCGGTGGATTTCGTCGATGAAGAGGAGATCGCCCTCCTCGAGATTGGTGAGGAGCCCGGCTAAATCACCGGCCTTTTCGATGACGGGACCGGAAGTGACGCGGACGCTTTTACCGAGCTCGTTGCCGAGGATGAAAGCGAGGGTGGTCTTGCCGAGCCCGGGTGGTCCGGAAAGGAGGATGTGGTTGAGGGCGTCGCCGCGGCGTTTGGCGGCGCCCACCATGACCTGTAAACGCTCGACGGTTTTTGGTTGTCCGGTGAAGTCGCTGAAGGACAAAGGGCGCAACGCGGCCTCAACGGGTGAAACGGGCGCGGTGAGTGCGCTGGTGATGTAGCCAAGACCCTTGGGTGCGGAATCAGGAGCGGGCACGGTAGGAAGAGTGATTCAAGAGGGCAGGGAGATCGTGGGCGGGCGGCGGGCGGGGGGGGAGCGGGGTTTTGAACGAGAAAAATGATCGACGGGTGGCGCGAGCTTGGGGGGTTATTTCCACTCCACTTCGGCACCGAGGCTGCGGAGATTTTCAACGAAATGGGGGTGGGCGCGTTTGATCGTATCCGCGTTTTTGACCACTGATTGGCCGGGGATACTGGCTGCGACCATGTAGAGCCCGACGGCGGCGCGAATGATGTAGGGGGCGTCGACGGTGGTTGGTCTCAGGGGGCGATGGCCAAAGACGATGATACGATGGGGATCACTGACGACGACGTGGGCGCCGAATTTGGAGAGTTCGGCCATCCAGGCGAAGCCGCCCTCGTAGACCTTATTCCAAAATTGCATGGTGCCTTTGGCCCGCACGGCCAGCGCGATCATGCAAGGCAAGAGATCGACGGGAAAATACGGCCACGGGGCGGCCTCGATTTTCGGTAGCAGGTTGCTGGTGAAGGGCGTTTCGATTTGGAGGGTCTGGTTTCTCCGGACGATGGCGGTATCCCCTTCGTATTCGATGATGACGCCAAGCTTACGGAAGGCGCGGGTCATGAGATCGAAGTGGTGGGGGAGTGAGTGGTTGACCCGCACCTCGCCACCCGTGATGGCGCCGAGGGCGAGGAACGTGACCACTTCATGGTAGTCGGTGTTGATGGTAAACGTACCGCCGTGCAGGCGGGCGACCCCCTCGACGGTGAGCTTACTGGTGCCGACGCCGGTGATTTTTGCGCCCATGGCGATGAGCACGGTGCACAAGTCCTGCACATGCGGCTCGCTGGCGGCGTTAATCAGCACGGACTCACCGTCGGCGAGGGCTGCCGCCATCACGAAATTCTCGGTGGCGGTCACGGACATATAGTCGGGCCAATGGCGAGCGCCGCGGAAGTTCTCGCTCAACCGCAGAGTGAGCTCAGCGTCGTGGGTAATTTTTGCGCCGAGTTTTTGGAGGATTTCGAGGTGGGGATCCAGTTCGCGGATACCGAGCGAGCAGCCCTTGGCGTTGTTGGGCAGCGTGATTTTCTTCATCCGCTGCAAGAGGGGGGCAAAGAGCAGGACAGACGAACGCATGCCGGAAGGAAGTTCACCCCCGAGCGCGCCAGCATCGAATCGGGCGTGGTCGATGGTCATGGTTCCCGCGGCCTTGGACCACGTGATGAGGGAGCCTTGCTCCTGAAAGAAAGTGACGAGTTTCTCGACGTCCGTGATCACGGGCACGTTGCACAGCTTCACGATCTCATCGGTGAGCAAGGTCGCGCAAAGAATGGGCAAGACCGAGTTTTTATTACCCGAGGGTGTGAGGGTCCCGGAAAGGGGCTTACCGCCGTTGACGATGAGATCGGCCATCCGCGTGAAGGTTTGGTGGTTTAGGTTTCCGCTGGGACCCAAAAAAAGGCGCCCGCGCAATGCGGACGCCTTTGAAATGCGCGCTCATCGGCGCGCTCGGCAAGTTTTAACGAAAGGAGACTCGGAAAACTTTCAGGCGCTTAGATGGCACCGCCGCCTTGTTGACCCTCTGGCCGCGGGGCGCGCGGCCCGCCACCGTCACCTCCGCGCTCGCTGCCACCCTCACCGCGGGAACGGCCACGGCCGCCACGACGGCGGCGGCGCGGGCCGCCGAATTCGTCGTTGTACTGACCTTCCCCTCGGGATTCACCCCGGCCTGCCTGCTGTTGGCCATTGGGATCGCGCGGACCGCGCTGGTCACCGCGATAGCCGCCGCGACCACGGTCGTTACTGGAGCCGCCATAGCGTCCATCACGGCGGGAATCATCAGCCGCCGGAGGCGCGGCGTTGGTGTCCGGTGCCTCGGCTTTTTTCTTGCGGCGGAAGAGTCCTTTGAACCAGCCAAAGAAACCGACGGATTTTTTCTCGGGTTCGGCCGCGGGTAGTGGATCGCGGTAAGGCTGGTTCGAGCGCGGTTCAAATTTGCGGTCTTCACGGCGTGGCTCGCGCGGTTCGAGGCCCTGGGGTTCGCCCCGGCCGCGTTGGTCGCGGCTCTCACCCCGACCTTCATAGCGGCCCTCGCCGCGCCCGTCGTGGCGCCCGTCGCCACGGCGATCACCGCGGCCTTCGCGTGGCTCAAATGGGCGGCCCTCGCGTGGCTCATATGGGCGGCCCTCGCGTGGCTCATATGGGCGAGCATCGCGGCCGTCGCGTCCCTCGCTCCGGTTTCGTGGTTGAAAAGTCGGGCGATCATCCGTCCGCGGCGCTGGCTGGGCTTGGCTGGGCGCGGCTGCGGCGGGTGCTTCCCAATGAACGGCGGGACGCTTGGAGCTTTCGGGCGGCAGAATGTTGAGCTCGGCTTTGGTGGCAGGCTCCGTCGGAGTCTGGTTGATCGCGGGACGTTCCGAAGCATGGGTGGCTGCTGGGACGGGTTCAGCCCTTGCCACGGGCGCTGGGGCGACGGGAGCGGCGGCCAGGGGTGACGGAGCCACGGGCGCTGGGGCGACGGGAGCGGCCGGTGCGACCGGCTCGTTGGCACGTGGTGCGCTTACCGAGATTTCCCCGGTGAACGGGTTTTTGTATTCCGATGCCGGCGTGATGACTTCGAGCGCGGACGGTTTGTAACCGGACGGAGCTGCCGGAGCGTTGGCCGAGGCGGAGGCGACGGCTGGGCGTTTGCCGCGTAGTAATCCAGAACCGCGGTTCTCACCGAACGATCCGAAGGCTGCGGGTGCACTGACTGGCGCCACGGGGGTCGTGGAGGCCGGGGCGGGCGAGTCGGCGGAAGCCGAGGCTGGCGCGCCAGACTGATCTTGATCTGACATGTTTTTTTTTGTGTAAGAGGCGACTCACCGAGCACCGTTGGTCGAGGAATCGACTATCGGTGGCAGGAGCGCCGTTGGTTAAGTGCATTCGGAGCGCGTGAAGCACTCAACGAACGCACGGAATCTCGGAACCTTGGTTAAAAGTACTCAGCGGGCAACTGTAATTTAGAGACGTCGATTTGCGGGGGTGTGCAAAAGGAGGGGGCTGGGGGTTCGCCATGCTGTCGGGGGCGGCCCTTTTAAAATTTGGGCCCCGATCATTAAGAGGTTTCTTCCTGATGGCTGGAAAGGGCGCCCGGTGGCGGTGTCTGCTTTTATGTCCGCGAAAACTTGCCACCGATTCCCGCGTTAGCTCAGGGTTGCAGGATGGACAAATTAGAAGAAATTTTTCAGATGCAGGATGCGCTCAACCGTCGGATTGGGGTGAACCTGCCGCCGCCCACGGATGAGGAAAAAGCGCGATGGATTTTGAACTACACGCGCGCGATGCAGCAGGAGACGGCCGAACTCATCGATAGCGTGCCGTGGAAATGGTGGGCGAAATACCAGAAATTTGACGAACAGAACGCGAAGGTCGAGGTCGTGGATCTCTTTCACTTTTTAGTTTCGCTCGCGCAGACCCTTGGCATGACGGCCGATGATGTCTACCAGGCTTATTTAAAGAAGAACGCGGTGAATCACCAGCGTCAGGAAAGTGGCTACGTCAAGAAGGACGAGGCGGACTCGCAGCACATTTGAATCGAGGGTCCCGTAGCCGCGGGCGGGTCGGGGCCGCGTTGGGCGGGTTCAGCGTGAGACCACAAAAGCCGCGGTCACGTCGACTGCGGTTTGCCCGTTCTCGACGATCGAGGCCCTGAGCCAGAGCTTAGCTTTGCCGTAGCGCGTAAGGGCATCTTTAAACTCGGCGATGGCAGCTTGGGCGGGGCGCTCACAGATCGCGCGGAGGTCGCCGATGACAGGTCGCCGATACGCGGCGCGACTCTCTTTTACGACGATGCTCCATTCGGTTTTTTCGGAGCCTTTTTCGTTCTTCATTAATTCCCAGACGACGCCGTAACCGGCGAGAGTCGCCAATGAAACGAGGCTGCCGCCGAAGGCGGTGTTGAGAGAATTTCGGTTCTGCTCCTTGGGCGCCCGGAGCACAAGAGAACGGTCGTCACTCACCTCGACACCCACGCCCATGGCCTTCGCGAGAGGGATCATCTCGTGAAGAAACAGCTCGAGCGCGGGTACCTTGACCGATTTCATTCGGGCGGACGCTGGGGCCTTTCCTCATGGTCGTCAAAGCCTCAAACGACCTATTTGGCACAAAGTGCGTTATTTTGAATGGCCGGGCCCCAAGTGGTCCCGCTGATTATAGGTCAACATGGGCCTCCGGAGGAATCCGGGGTGTCGTTTGAGGAATGCCGAGCGCGGGTCGGGTGCCTGCGCGTTTACTGGGCCGATCGAAAAGCCCGGGTGGGCCGCCGGCTTCCTGGTGGTTTCGGGAGGGGGGGGCGGTGGGGTGGGGCGGGGCGGGAAAAAACGGCGGAGTCCCTTGCGCGCATGTTTAAAAACGGGGATTGTGCGAAAAAGGGGACCCAAAAATCACGTCGGTCGGCTGCACCTGCTTGGCCACCCGCGCGATGAACGTTGGCGTCGCGAAAGCCGGTGCGGGCTGCGGTGACCGTCCGGGCGACCTGCCCGGCACCACGACGTACTCGCGCCCGGGCACATCGCCGCCGAGCTTGATCGCGCGGTTGATCGCGCGGTTGATCGCGCTGGTTGATCGCGCTGGTCGGGGTTTCACCTAGCGGACGATAGCGGCTGGGGCGGTGTTATATTCAGCTGGTGCCGGCGGAGGCGGCCTTCCGCACCGCCAAGAGCGAACTCGGGCTGAGCCCCATTTATCATCAGCTCGAGGCGCGCGTGCCGGCGCACATTTTGGTGGGCTTCCTCGCGCGGGGCTGTGGCGCACCCTCGAACAAGGGATGCTCGCCAAGGGCGTGGGCACCTGCGCCCGCCAACTGCCCAAAAACCTCGGCGGCATCAAAAGTATGGACATGCTGCTGCCCGTTAAACGCGGCGAGCTTACCACCGAATTGCGGCGGCGCGTGGTCGCCACTCCCGAGCCCGCCACGGCCCAGGTGCTCGCCCACCTCGGCCTGCGCTTGCCGAAGGGCCCGCGCGAAATCGCAAAGGGAGTGCCGAAACCTGGGGGTTGAATCGCGCAACTCTCAGCCTGCCACATGTTTTTTCGAACGGCGGAGCTCGGGCTAACGATTCGGCACGTGATCGAGGAAAGCCGTCCACGCGAGGGGGTGACGCCGGAGCAAATGGAGCAATGAGACGCGCGCATGGTCAGATCCAGCGTATGGATCGATCCGGTTATGCAGGCACCGGTGCAGAGCCAGGGTGACTCCACTCGGAGCGATGTGCATTTCGACCGCCGGTTTGTGGAAATCGACCCTGAACTTGGTGGTGGGCGTTACGAGGTGGATGGCGGGCGCGTTCATGAGACGGAACCGGTGCCTCGAAGGGCAACGAACTGACTTACCCTGCCAGGGTCGGGTAATCTGGATAGCCGCGAGTGTCGTTGGTGTAGAAAGTGTGGGTGGCAGGCGCGACGAACGCGCCGCCCGTCCGGACACGTGCAACTAGATCCGGATTATTCACGTAGGGATGGCCGAAAGCCACGCCCGCCAACGTTCCGGCGGAGACCAGCCCCGGGCCGCGTCCTCGGGAGTGTACCCCTATTTCCAATGAGCTTGCCCTTGAAGGCGGCCCGCGCCGCACGGGTCACCTCGCCTTGCTGAACTCCAAATAAATCCGCGCGCATCAGTTGGCGATAGGCGATGCCGCGCTGGCTGAGTTGCGAGGAAACGTAAGTGGTCAGCGCGGGTAGCTGTTGGTCGATTCGTTCTCAGGTAACCGGCCGACCCCTCGGACTTGCCCCGGCACTTGTTGAAACGCGAAGATACGCCGCGCCTGCTCCAGTTTCTTGAGTTCCCGCGGATGGTGCGCGCGCACATACTCAGTCAGCCTGGCTTGGTTTGGCGGCATCTCTCCGAGCAACTGATAGGCCCCGATCACCGCGTAAGTCGGTCTCAGGTGCGAGCGCGGCTGATCTGAAAACGCGTAGCCGCCATCCGGTCGTGCGTGGGACGCTCGATACTTTAGCACCCCGGCGTTGCCACCCGCCGTCTCCGCCGAAAGGCCCCGCGGCCGGGTCGCCAAGGCCCCCACCGCCGCAAGCGACTTGACGAGGGTGCCGGCGCGAAAGATCCGAGATTGGGTGGGATAGGTTCACTGGGTTAAATTCTGAAAGGGGTAGGAAGATTGAGAGGCAGGAAAATTCTCTCCGAAAATCCTTCTACCCAAAATTCGTAAATTAAAAAAACAGGCATCTCGCGCAACGCCTTCGACCTGATTTTCCCACTCAATAATCGACCGCCACCGTCAGCCGCAGAGCGCGCGGTTCCCGGAGGTAAATCCGCCGGGCGCCGCTGAAATCGGCATTGTAGCGCGCGACGCTCACGAGGTCGGCGTTGAAAATATTGCGCCCGTTTAGTTGCACGCTCATCGGCAGCTTTTGCCAGGGCAGGCGAAAACGATAACCGACAAATGCGTCCGTAAACAGTGTGCCCTCGGCAAAGTAATCCTTGCCGGTGCCGCCGGCGCTCGGCGCCCGCGTATCAGTTTGGCTGAAAGCCTTCGACTGGTAGCGCACCGCCGCGCCAATAAACGCCCCCTTCAGGCGGTCGCCGAACGGACCGCTGCCATCAAATTTGTAACGCGACGTGAGCGTTGCCTTGTGCGGGATCGAGCCGAAGCCCTGCTCCTGCGCCACCGCGCGTCCGTCGAGTTCATTGGTTTGAATCGCCGCGATATTAGTTTCGACCGTCGCGAGCAGCGCCGGGTTGCCCGCGGCGAGTGCGCGCCACTCACCGGACTTCACCGCGAAAAACGCGTAGCCTTCCGCAAAGAAATTTTCCCGATCGCGCTCCGAATGCGAGTAATTCGCCCGGATCGTCCAGTGCTTCGTCGGGTTCGCGATCAGCTCCAGTTCGACCCCCTTGCTCGCCGTGTCGATGATGGCCGCGTTCCAGTTGAAACCCGCCGCATCGGACTGCGCCTGCGTCATCTTGCCCGCAGCGACGAACGCCGCGTTCACGGCGAGCGTCTGGGAACGCCCCAACGCCGTCGCGTTGGTCACGGCCCCGCTGGGCGAAACCGCCGCATCGCCGACTTGTTTCGTCTCGAAATAGGTTACGCGCGCAAAAAACCGATCGTCGCCGAGCAGGTCGACCATGAAGCCGATATCGCGCCCTTTGCCTTCGGGCGGCTCCGGAATCGCGCCCTTCGGCAAAATGCGGCGGTCGAAGCGCGGCGCGCCGTGGTTGGTCGATTGGTTGTAGAAAATCGAGAAACGTTCGTGCAGGCGCACCACGCCGCCGGCTGTCAACGTGTCCGCCGCGTAGGTGTTCCGGTTGAATCCGGGCAGCGCGACGACTTCGTTGAGGACCATCTGGCCGGAGGTGACACGTGGATCGGCCGCGTCCGTCACCCGCCCCGAGGTCGTGTCGAGGTACACGATGTGGTCGCGCCGGTAGCCGAGCGTGGTCGCAACGCGGCCGTTGAGCCAAGCGCTCTGCGCCGCGAGCATGAGACTGTCGATGTCCTTCACCGAGCTGAGTTCGCCGGTGTTGATCTGGCGCGAACTCACCGCGAGACCGTTGGAGGTGAACGGCGCGAGTGGCGTGTAGAGTCCGGTCAGCGCGTAGGTGGAGAAATCACCTTCCTTCACATAGGTGCGGCGATAGAGAAGATTCTGCGCATTTTCCGGCGCGCCGACGTTCGCCAGCGGGCGGTTGAGCTGATCGACCAAAATCTCGCGGCGCGCGCCGGTGTGCTTGTGCTGCACGGCGTGCTCGCCCATCGCGGCCACCCGATGGTTGCCAAACCATTTCCCCAATTTGAATTCGTAGGCAAGCGTCACGCGCTTCACCTCGTTCTCCGTTTCAGTGGCGTCGCCGAGTTGATTGCTCTCGAGGTAGAGCTGGCCGGCGCGTGGGTTGGCGATCGTGCCCGTGCCGCTCTGCGCCGGAATCGTGAGATTCGGGTCGCCGATGAAATCCATGGTATTGCCGTTGTAGACAAACGAACGCGCCTTCGCCTTCGTCTCGTTCTTCAAATAAATCCCCTGCACGGTCAGCGCATCCGTAAAACGGTGCTCCAGTGCAAAGTGATAGTTATTGAAATCGCGCGTGAGCTTCGTCTGCGGTCCCGCCCAGTTCACGTCGTAGGGAAAAATCGACGGCGCGAGCAACGTGTCGGCCGTGCCGGGCGCGATGTTCGACCGCAGCTCGTTGCGCTGATTGGAGACAAAACCGTCCTGCGTGAAAAACGTGAAGCGCTGGTTCGCGCCCTGGCTCGAAAACCCCTTGGTGGTGTCGGCCACCGTGGCGTCGGAGAGCGGCCGGCCGGCGGCGATCCAGCGCGATACCTGGTCCGTCGTATTCCACTTCAGGCCGACGCTGTTCTTCGTGATGCCGTCCTCGTAGTTGGCGGTGAAGGTCGTTCGCTTGAAAGGCTTGTAGGTAATGGCGCCGCTGTAACGCTTCGCGTCGTTGAACTCATAGCGGCGCCACGCCTTCGCATCGCTGGAAAGGGCGTTGAGGCGCAGCGCCAACGTCCTGGGTACGAGCACTTGGTTCAGATCGGTGGTGTAGCGCTGGTAGGCCCACGAGCCAAACTGCGCGCTGGCGGAGTATTTGTTGCGCCCGACATGCGCTTTTTTGCCAGTGAGTGAGACCAGCCCGCCAGCGTCGCCCGAGCCGAAGAGGATAGAATTCGGCCCGCTGGCGACTTCGGCTCGCTCGATGTTGTAGAGATCCTGGGGCGCGGCGTTTTCAACGTAATCGGTCGAGACACCTCCGGGGATGCCCCGGATCCGGAATGGTTCGCCGCCGGCGGAGCTGAAGTCGCGGGGATTATTGAAACCCGCGCCTTCGGAGTCGCCCGCGTTAAGTTCGGCGTTGGCCGCATAAGCCAGCATCTCGTTAACATTCGTCGCGGCGATGTCGGAAAGAAACTCCGCCGTAAACGGCGAGATCGAGGCGGCCGTATCCTTCAGGCTCGTGCCCAGACGGCTGCCCGAGGTCGTGTTCATCGCTTGATAGCCCACATCCGAATCCGACCGAACCTCAAACGCCGACAGCTCGACCACTTTCTCCTCGGCCGGCTTGGACGTCGGCCCGACGGTTTGCGCGGCCAACGGGATAAATAAAAGCATCGGGGCGAATACCTTCCAGCGAATAAGACGCCGCAAAGTCCATGGTGTATAAAGATTCATTCGAGTAGGTGAAGAGGTGCCAAGGCCCTCCAGACGGCGCATCGCCGCCAAAGATGCCCGGTCCGGTACGGGTCACGCAATCGTCACCTACCACGCGGAGTGCTCCTTGGCCTGATTGCTAGAAAACTGGATTTGCGGGCGGGGGGGGAGGGGCCGCGCAGGCAATGCTCGAGCTGCCACCGCGCAAGCTTCCGGCCGCCCGCGAAAAGGCGTCACGCGCACTTGCCTGGCGGCCGACATGTGACGAAGCTCTCGGCCTCCGTGCGATGATCCTGAATCAAACCGGCAAGACCGCTGAGAGCATGAAGTTGTTGAAGGAAGGAGTGGCCAGAAATCCCCAGTCCCTCGCACTTCGCACCCAGTCCCTCGCGCTTCGCCCTCAGCTCCTCTCCTTCCACGCCATGGCCGGAAATAGTGATTTCGCCCGGCGGGAACTGGCGGAAATCGCAAAGTCAAAGCATGCGACTGCCGGTCAAATCGCCGCCAAGCTAGCCGCGTCGGTCAAGTAGATGGAGTCGGCCCACCCGGGCCCCGGCGCCACTCCAGGTGGAACGGCGCCGCGGTAAAACCACGGTCAATCCTCCTCCGCCAACTCGCGCCCGCTCGCGCCAACTCGCGCCCGCTCACCGACTCCGAAGCGTCTGAACGCCCCGGCGCGTTAATTATCCGTGGGCCGCAGAATCGCGCGCGCGAACTCCGGCGTGACGCGGCGCAACTCATCGAACACCAGGTTGGCCGTCAGCAATTTGCCAGGCGGCGCGAGGTGCGTGCCGTCGCGATTGCCCGTGCGGATCATCGGCCCCAGCTCCGCCGATCCCTCGGGGCCGAGCCGCTGCACCGCCTCAAAGCTCCGCGCATGCAGATCGACGAGCGGCACGTTTTTCTCGAACGCGACCGCCTTCATCGCCTCGGCGTACGGGGCGAGCCCGTCGACCAGTTGGCCGTCGCGGAACCCCCGTCGCACCACCGACGACACCAGAATCGGCTGCGCCCCGGCGGCATGCGCCTCGTCGATGTAGCGGACGAGATTCGTCCGGTACGTGGTCGCCGGATCAGTCTCCCGGTTCGCCCCCTTGCCGGGCATGTCATTGTGTCCAAATTGAATCAATACATGCGTTGGCTTGAGCGCGAGCGCCGCCGTGTAGAGTCCCGCGTCGAGAAAACTCTTCGTACTCTGCCCGCCGCGCGAGGTGTTCGTGCATTGCACGATCGGATGCAGCTGATCGGCGAACGCCTTGCCCCAACCCGCCCCGTCGGTGACGGTCGAGTCCCCTACCAGCACCACGTGCAGCGCCGCCCGGCCTTGATCCGCGACAGCCCGCGGTGGCCCACCCGCCGTCTTGCTCGCTCCTCGTTGAGCCTTGTTGGTCGAGCCTTGATCCGCGACAGCCCGCGGTGGCTCACCCGCCCCACCCGGGTTCACACTGGCCGGACGCGTCTGCCGCTTTACCACCCTAAGGGCCCGGTCCGCGGCGGCCCGGCTGCCGTAGTAGTTTGTCCGCCAGGACTCCGCCACCACCGGGGCGACGGGAAACGTGAGGGCGATATCCTCCGCATAGAGCGTCACGGTCTCGCCCTTGCGCAGATCGAGTTCGACGATGCCGCCAGGAAGGGTGCGCGGCGAAAAGGCGCGGTCGGCCCGAATCTTATAGGGCGGCTTCAGATCGGTCTTCAATCGGCACGGCTCGCCGGCGAGGCTCGTCACTTGAATCCACATCGTCGCAGTCGTGCGACGGACCGCGCTGACGAGAAAGGCTCCCTCGGTCCGAAACTGATGAAACGCCACGTCCTGCCAGTCGCGTGGCACCGCGGGAAACACGCGGATCACGCCGCCCCAGCTCTGCACCATCATCTCCTGGATCGCGCCGGCGGCGAGGAGCGGGGTCTCCAGCACGGGGCCGGTTTCGCGATAGAGCGTGTTCGCCTCGATGGAGCGGTTTAGGAGGGTCTGCAGGTAACGCAGCGCATCGTCGCCCCGCCCCAGGTGCGACGCCATCGCAGCGGCGCCGCCGAGCGCGAAACCTTCAAGGCCGCCGGGTAGGCCCGTCCAGTGTTTGAGGGAACGCTCGATCAGATCACGCTCGGCACGCTGATCGCCGGTGAGCAGCCGCAGCGGATAAACCGCCAGCAGATGCGAGTAGTGGCGGTGCGAAACTTTGAAGGGTACGTCGCGTCCGATCATCAGGCCGTCGTTGTTTGTCGGATACGGTGTTAGATCGGCCAGGATTTCCCGCCAGTGCGGCATCAGCGGATCGTCGATCTTCAGCCGCGCCGCGGCGGCGAGCAGCGTCTGGCAACCCCAGCGCAATAGAGCCAGGTCGTAGTTGGTGTCGGCGGCGCGCACGGGATACTCGGGCGACCAGGCTGCCGGCAGGTGCAATTTGCCGTCGGCGCCGCGCGTGAGCAGGTGCCGGTAGAAATTCACCGCGCGCGTGAGCAAAGGATAGAGCCGCTCGCGCAACATCGTGTCGTCCATCGTGTGGCGGTAGTGGAGCCAGTAGCCGTGACACCCCCAGACCAGATTGCCGGGGGCTGCATAACCGGGTTTCGCCCAACTGATCGTGGACTGCGGATCCGCGTCGACATCGTCACGCGCGTCCTGGCCGGTCGCGATCCCCACCGCGGCGGAGTCATGTTGAAATTCCTTGGGCGCATTGCGGATGAAGTTGTCGTGATTACGATCCATCAGCCGCGTGAAGGACTCGCCGATGGACAGCCGGTTGGCGGTGTACACCGGCGCATAGGTGACTTGGATATTCATGTCCCACCAGATGCCCGGCCGGGGCGTCGGCGCCCACCAGGGGCCGAGGGTGTCGAGTGCCGGACGATCCGCGCGCGTGGCGGAGGCCAGCTTGTACATCTGGATCCAATAAAAACTTTCGAGCCGCGTGTCGGGGAGCGAAAGGAAACTCTGCGGGTAGTACGCGTGCCACCACGCGCGGTGGGTTGAGAGGAGCGCATCGACGCCTTGCTCCGTTGCCCGGTCGACCGTGCCCAACGCCTCGGCTCCTGCCCCCGGCGCTTTCCCGGTGTTGCCCACGCTGAGGCAGAGCGTCCGCCGATCCAAGTTACCCGTGTCCCGCTGTTCCCGCCACGCCGTGGCGTATTCACCGCCGCCTGACAGCGGCTGCACGCAGGCTCGGGCGTCGCCACGCTCGGAGTGGACGGGAGCGGGATTCAGGTCGGCGGGCCCCATCGGCAACCGGCGGAAAACCTTGCGCGGGTTAACCGCAACTTCCGGCCGCCACTCCCAGCGCGCGTCGCCTTCACCACCCGTCGTCTCGAGCGTGACCACGAGCACCGGTTCGTCCGTGTGGACGAACGACCGCCACCGGATCTCCCCGCGGTCGGTTTTGACCACGCCCCGCGCCTCGGCATTCCACAGGTCGAGCTGGGCGAAACCGCCAATGATCCGGCCGACAGGCAAGAGCACCATCCGACCGATGGGAAGGCGCGGCGTGCGAAACATCGGGTTGGGGTCGTCGCGATGGTCGGTCACGTCGGTCCGGCCAATATCCCAGCCCAGCTCGTTGGCGTCGTTGGTGTGGATGAGCGCGCCGAGGAGTCCGTTGCCGAGGAACGCGGCGTCATCCCAGGCGGCGGGAACGCGGTTCCACTGCGGATTCGCGCGAGCGAGGAACTGCGGCCAGTCGATCGCGATCGACGGGGCCGTCGCGGCGCGGAGCGGCGAAACCGTGGATGCCAGAAGTCCGACCACCAGAAGGACCAGGGTGCAAACTGAGTGGACGCGGTTGGTTGTGACCGAGGGCGCCGACCGCGGACCGGGGTCAGCGCCCCCGATTACATCGGTGCAGAGAGGCCGCGGCTTCATCGGTCCACGTTCAACGCCACACAATAGTTGGTGCAGAATATGTTTCGCATCGGTGCAGAGAGGCCGCGGCTTCATAGGTCCACGTTCAACGCCACCGAATACCACGCGCCGATATCATTGAGATGCCGGGCAACGCGTCCGCCCACTTCGGAATTGCGCTGATATTCGTTCGTCACGTTGCGTCCGGTCACGACGGCCTCCCATCGTTTCGAGAAGCGGTACCGCATCTCGGCATCGCTGCGCCAAGCGGCGTCGCGTTGCTGCCGGCTCTGCGCGGTCGCACCGGTGTTCGACAGCAGGAAGGCCGACGAGAAGGTCGTCTTCCACTGCAGGAACAACCGTCCGCCGGGCGATCGAAAACTCGCGCCGAGATTGTAGAGCCGCGGACTGACGTTCGCGAGCTGGGTGATCTTCCGCGCACCGCCGAAGTCGCCCTCAATCTTGTAAAGATGCGTGTAATTGCCAAAGAGGTCCACGCCTTTCAGTTGCGACGGCATCCCGGCAAAGCGGCGGAGTGGCAGGCGCGCATCGAGCTCGATGCCCTCCCAAGTCGCGGCGCCGAGATTGCGCTGCGTGTTCAATTGATAACCAATCAGCTCGGGCCCGATGCCCACATCCGGATCAGCGGTGGTAATGGGATGCGAATCGGTGCTGATGTAGTCGGAGATGTCCTTGTGGAACCACGCCACCGTGATCTGGCCGGCCGGCTTGAAGTAATATTCGAAGCCGAGATCGTAGTTTTTTGAGCGCTGGGGCAGGAGCTCGGTGTTGTTGAGGGCCACCGTCCGCGCGGCGTCGTTGACCGTCGTATTCGGGAAAATCGCGGAGAAATCGGGGCGCCCGATCGTCTCGGTGTAGCTTGCGCGCGTCTGCCAGCCCTCGGCGCCGCGGTAGGTGAGATGCAGATATTTCAACGGGTCCGGAGTATAACTGGTCCGCGCCGTGACCCGCGTGTATTTCGCAAGGATGCCCTCGGTGGAATTGGGATTCACACCGGCGGGCACGTGGGAATCCTGTCGCCGCGGGCCACGCGCCTTCACGTCGGTCCGCTCCACGCGCGTCCCGGACAGCACGTCGAGGCGCCCAAAGCTCACCTTGCTCATGGCATAGCCCGCGGTGATCGCCTCGTTCAACCGCAGCCGCGCGATAATTTGCTGCTCGGTGTTGTAAGGAATGTCTTCGACGAAAGCCTGCGGCACCGTGACGAAATAATCGTACACGCGCCACGGGCTCGCGAACATCGGCGACGGCAGCCCCCGCCCGATGGTCGCGCCCGTCGTGTCGCCAAAGCGCGTCATGTTCGTGTTGTCGTCGGCGTTGTTAGCAATGCCATCCGGGCCCACGTAAGCCCAGCGGCGCTGCGGTTGGTCCTTGAAGCGCTCCTCGAGCTGGTAGGCGGCACCGGCCTGCACATAGAAGGGAAACCGCGCCACGAAATCGCGCCGCGCATTGAGCTGCGCCGAGGAGACCTTGGCCTTGGACTTGCGTTCGTTGTTGCTGATGAAGTTCGGATTCTGCGGGCGGTAGTTGGCGATGTTCAGGTAGTCCGGCCCGCTCACCTGCACGAGCGACGTCGGCACCGCCGTGGACGCCGGCGTGTCCTCGCGAAAACCGACCTCGGGCAGCAGCATATTCACCACGTTGAAGAAATCTGGATACTGGTAGTGGTTTCGCGCGAGGGAGTATCCGAGATTCAAATCGCCGCGCCACGCCCCGGACTTGTAGCGCAGCCCCGGACTGACCGAAAGCGTGCGGCTGATCTTCTCGTGGAAACTGTTCGTCAGCTCGGCGTTCGACGTCGTGTTACCGGTGCGGGCCAGCGCAGTCATGGCCGTCACCGTAAAGTCGGGTGCGACGGTATTGGCTCGGAGGCGCATCGAAAAGGAGCGGTTCATCGTGAAGTAGTCGGTGAAGGACGTGCGCAGATACGCGGTCAGTCCGGCGTTCACCTTACCGTCGAGATTCACCGAGTAGGCGTTGCGCGTGATGTGCTGTTGGTTGGTGTAAGCTTGGTAGACGTTGCGGCGCGCGCGCGGCAAATCGGGACCGTATGGGGCCGGAAACGCCGGCAGCGGCGCCGCGTAGACGAAGCTATTATCGACCTGGAAAATCGGATACCAGACGGTCGAGCGGGTGAGGTTGACGGCGACGCCGACGCGATTGTTGAGGAACGATTCGGAGTAGCTCAGCGCGCCGCCGAGCTTGACCTTGCGGGAGTCTTCTTCGTTGGGTCCGCGCGTGCTCCGGAGATCGAGCTGCTCGGAGGAGCCCGTGAGATTGAAGGTGAGTCGCAGGCGCCGCCCTTTCTGCTCGAACGCGCTCTTGGTGACAAAATTGACCAGCCCGCCCACGGCGTTGCCGGGCATCGAGGGAATGGCCGCCTTGTGCACCTCGACCGTTTCGATACTGCCGATTGACGTCTGGTCGATTTCGAAATCACGCGTGACACCCGACGAGGCCGCCGACGCCTGCTTGTTGCCATCCATCGTGATGACAGAAAGCGACGGGTCCATGCCGCGAATCGTAATCGTGCGGGGATCGGAGCCGACATAGTCCATCTGAATCCCGGGCATGCTTTTCAGAAAATCGCCCGGATTGCCGAAGGTGATATCACCAAACGCGTCGGTCGACGCGACGTTGCGGTAGCTCTCCGCCTGCTTCTGGTTGTTAATGGCGGCGGCGTGGCCCTCGCGCTCGGTCGCCACGACAAATTTGTCCAGCGTGTAAACATCCGCCTGCAGGCTAAAATCCGCGGTCGCGATCTGCCCCGCCGTGACCAACACGGTCTGCGACTGCCGGTCGAGTCCCGCGTAGTCGACGACGACGGTCCGGGCCCCGGCCGGGACGCCCGCGATCCGATACGAGCCATCGGGGTCGGTCACAGCCGAGAGATTTGTGCCCTGAACGGCCACCGGCGCACGTTCGAGAAATTTCTGTGTGCTCCGGTTCTGGATGGTGCCGACGATTACCCCCGTGACTTGGGCGTGGAGCGACGGCCGCGGGAGCAATGCAAGCGTGAGCGTGAGGAATGAGAGGCGAAGAAAGCGGTTCATGGGGGAATAAGGCGGGCGGAGCGGGGCAATCGGAAATCGCGTCCGATTCCGACGGCAGACCCGCCTTTGAGCCGTTCCCAGTGTGAAAGTGCAATCTCGTTATTTGATTGCTAGGTTTGGGTCGCAGATCGGCGACGCCGATCACCGCGGTCAACGGGGTGTGGCGGAAAACGGCGGAGTGAAAAAATGCCCCCGCCAGCTCGCGCGGGACAGGCGGGGGTGCCTTTTTAAACTTTCCACAGGGCGATTGGGTGATTATGAACGCCCGCGTTTTCGCCGGTTCCGCCGGCGGGAGGGAACGAATCGTCCGTATAAAAACCACCGCATGAACCTATCTTCGCATAACCGCCGCCCAGTGGCGATGGCCCTGCTGTGGGGGGTGATCGCGTTTGGACTGCTGGCGGTGCGGTTTACGCCCAACTGGCTGACGTTTCAGCGCGGGGCGGCGGCCGCGCGGGCGCAGGCCGTGAGTCCGGCGGAGCGGGCCGTGGTCGAGCGGACTTTCACCACGACCTATTATGTGGCCCGGGGACATTTTGTGACCGAGCAGGCCCGGGACCTCGGTACGGAGATCGGTGATGCCAACCACAAAATCGTGCGCTGGCGGCTGCTGATGCCCGCGTTGGGCTACGTCTTGGGGCTCCCGTCGTGGCTGCTCCTCGGCCTTGCGCAGGCGGGCTGTCTGGGGCTCGTCGTGGCCTTGGTTGCGATTGGGCTCAGGCCAACGCCGTCCGACCGGTCGTGGTGGGAGGCGGCCTGTCTCGGACTGGTGGCGGGGGCGAGCGCCCCGTTTTTCACTTCGATGGGATGGCTCGGCTACTACGATGCGTGGCTCGCGCTCGCGTTGCTGGCGGTGGCGTTCGCCGGGCCCCGCCGGCTCGTGTTGCTGGCCTGCGTGCTGGCGCCGTGGATCGACGAGCGGTTTGTGATCGGGCTGCCGCTCGCGCTCTGCGTCCGGCGGTTGGCGCATTCAGGCGAGGCGACGCCCCGCCTGACCTGGCTCAAGGAGCAGGCGTTGGGGCCCTTCCTTTTGGTCACCGCGTATGCGCTTCTACGTTTGAAGCTCGGCGGCTCCGGTGGTTCGCAGACGATCGGGCAGTACCTGGACCAGTTTGTGTTCGCGGAAAAGATTCCTTTCGCCCAGCGGCTCTTCGGCGCCTGGAAGGGCTTGGGCGCGGGTTGGCTCCTCGTTTTGGCGGCGGTGCTCGGCGCCTGGCGCTGGTCCGGCGCGGCGCGGCGCGGGGAGGCGGGGCTCTTGGCGGCGGGCGTGGTTTTGACCGCGCTCGTCGGCCTGTTCACCGCCCTCGATCTGAGTCGCTCGATGGTGTTGCTCGTTCCGGTCGTGCCGCTCGGCTGGAGGATCGCGGCCCGCACGGCCTGGTGGCGGAGGTTTTATGTGGCGCCGGTTCTGGCGTTGGCGGCGTACCTGACGCCGGCGAGCAACGTCATCGGCAACATGGCGCTCCCGGTCGACGGTTTGATGGCGTACTGCGCGCCTCTGGCCGCGGCGCACTACAATGCCGCCGTGATCCTGGCCGAGATGCCCGACCGGCAGGCGGAGGCCTTGGCACATTACACCACGGCGGTGCGGGTGAAGCCGGACTACGCGGAGGCGCACAATAATCTCGGGAACCTGCTGGTGAACCGGCTCGACCGGCGGGACGAGGCGATCGCTCACTATGCGGAAGCGCTGCGGTTGAAACCTGAATACGCCGATGCGCACAACAACCTCGCGAACCAGCTGGCGGCGCTGCCCGGGCGGCTGGACGAGGCGATCGCGCATTACCGCGAGGCCCTCCGGATCAAGCCGGACTTTGCGTCCGCGCACTACAACCTGGCTGTCCAGCTGGGCGTGCGGCCGGAGGGGCGGGCCGAGGCGTTGGCCCATTACCTCGAGGCCCTGCGTCTCCAGCCGGAGTTCGCGGCGGCGCACTACAACGTGGCGGTCTTGCTGGGGACGCTGCCCGGTCGGGAGGAGGAGGCGCTGGCGCATTATGCCGCGGCGCTCCGGGTGAAACCCGACCACGCGGAGGCGCACAACAACCTGGCGGCAATGCTGGCACGCCTGCCCGGTCGCCACTTGGAGGCGCTGGCGCATTACGCCGAGGCGTTGCGGGTGAAGCCTGACTACGCCGAGGCGCACAACAATCTCGCCAACCTGCTGGTCACGCTGCCGGAGCGGCGCAACGAGGCGCTGGTGCACTACGAGGCCGCCCTGCGCATCCGAGCGGATTTCGGGGCGGCGCACTATAATCTGGCGGTCCTGCTGGGGATGCTGCCCGGTCGCCACTTGGACGCGCTGGCGCACTTCGCCGCCGCGGTCCGGCTGCTTCCCGGAAATTCGACGGTGCACCTTAACTTTGCGCGGCAACTCGAAGCCGTGGCGGAGCGCAAGGTGGAGGCGGCTTCGCACTACGAAGAGGCCCTCCGCCTTGATCCCGGTCTCTCGGTCGCCCGCGAAGCGCTGGCGCGCCTGCGGAAGTGAGACCGCGAAACCCACGAAGCGCGCGACGGGCTGGAAGGCCTCGGGGTCACGGGGATTTGCCGACGGGTCAGCGTGAAACCTGAAACAAATCCCTGAAGCCGGTTGATTTGGTTGCAAGTTTCACCCTGACCCCTCCCTGCGCCGCGTAAGTCTTCGATGACCACGGACGCTTCGGTGACCACGGACGCTTCGGTGAGCGTCTAAGGTTGATCGCGATCTAGGCATCCGTCGCGGAATGCGACTGGATGATCGTGGCCCAAGCCCAGACGCTGCCATTATTAATTGCTAGGAAACTGGATTGGCGGGGGGAGGGTGTCCGCGAGGGAAAGCATCAGGGGGGGTGGTCGATCCCGTGCCTTGGCAACGCTTGGAGGATTTACCCAGCCCCTTCGTCGAGCGGCCGCAGCATGCCGCGAAATTTTCGATGCGCTCCTGATCGTTGGCCGGCCGGCGGCGTTTCCACGCCTGTTCCGCTCGCTGCGCCGGGTCGTCCCGCACCTGCCCCCGATTATGAACCGATTATGAATCGCGAGATGCGGCACATAGCGGCAGAACGGACGGTCGTAATGCCGATCGATGAACTCCACCGCATAACGGTTGATCAGGTCGGTGGCGTCGCTCTCCTCCGGTGGGTTGACGCGACCGTGCCACCAATCGTGCGGCAGGTGGTCGCCGACAGGGCTGACGAAATCGATGTTACCGCGGTCATAGCCGATGAACTCGTTGAAGCCGTGGTTCTGCGGGTGATCGTCCTCCGAGTTCTGGGGATAGCCGAGATGCTATTGGCGGATGATGCCCGTGGCGTACCCGACGGTCTTCGACTGTTCCGCCAACGTGACCTCACTTTTTTGCGGACCCGGGATATTCGGTGTGCGTGCTCGCGGGGTGGATGACCGCTTCGATGCCCGCGCGCGGTTGATAGCGGCCGGTCATCGCCCCGGCTCGGGTCGGTGAGCAGACGGCACCCGACGAGTGAAAGTCCGTGAGCCGCCTGCCCTCGACGGCGAGTCGGTCGATGGGCGGGGTCTTGAAGGAGGGGTTGCGGAAACAGCTGACGCCCGCAGGCCCCTGTCGTCGACCCTGTTGATCACCAGGTTCGGCGGCGCGGAAGGGGGCGCGGTTCCCGCCAGGGCAACCGAAAGGAGAATCGTGAGAAGCAGCGGAGTCGCGAGAATGGGGAACGAAATCCGCAGGGTGCGACGACGGTTTCGGGTCAAGAGGAAGTCGCAGGATAGTGGCGTGCCGCCATCCGCGGCGGCGTCTATCCGGTTTTCGGGACAATCGCGCCGTGTCGGCGCAACTCGCGCCGGATGTCACCGAGGGACACTTGCAAGGGCGTGGTGCCCGTGCGCGCCGCGAGGGCGGCCGTGACGCCGGCGGCCTGGCCCATGGCCATACACGAGGCCTGCACGCGCAGCGCTGAGTTGGCCAATTGGTCGCTGCTGAGGCAGCGGCCGGCGACCATGAGGTTCTTGCTATTTTTCGGGATCAGCGCGCCCAGCGGAATCGTCGGCACGATGCCCTCGTCCAGATGCTTGGGTTTCACGCCGCCCTCGTAGTGCAGATCGATCGGATAAAAGGAATGGGCCACCGCATCCGAGAACACCCGGCCGGACGTGTAATCGCCATGCATGACGGTCGTCTCGCCCTCGATGCGAAACGTCTCGCGGATGCCCGCCTCGGTTTGCAGGCGCTCGATATTCATCAGGGCGAACGCCGGTTCTGCTTTGAGAAAACGCAGCACCCGCAGCAGCGCTTGGCGGCCGCGAATGTTCGTCTCGGTGTGGGTCTCGGACGTCGACGAGTCGGCGCCGGGAATGTGATTTCCACTTTCGCCGCCCTTGGCCAAAAATCCCGCAATGGTCCCGTTGATGTCGGTCGGCTTCAGTGCGCCCGACTTCCGGGCCGAGGTCAGTTTCGCCTGCAGCGCGTTCATGTCCGTCGTCGCCAGATCATAACCGCCCAGCCGATAAATCAGCGTGCCCGGCTGCCGCGTTTTCTCGCGCTGGCGCGGCAGGCCGGCCAGGCCGATCACCGACGCGTTGCCGGTGCAGTCGATCACTTGTTTCGCCACCACGTCGACGCTCGTGCCCTTGCCGGCCAATCGCACGCGCCAGCCGCCCGGTGCCGCCGTGACCGTCTGGGGAAACTCATAATAGCGGAGCTGGACACCGGCTTTCCCGCAGGCCTCCTCCGCAAGTGCGGCGTAGAGAGCGCCACAGATGCGGACCTGATGCCGCCAGTGCTGGGGTCCGGTTGGTTTGGAAAAATCCGGCAGATCGTCGCTATTCAGTTTCACCGCCTCCGTCACAAGTTCCCAGCCGATGCCGGCGATGACCTGTTTGCCCCAGGCGTGAAACAGGCCGGGAAAATCAACGCCCGCCGTCGTGGTGGTTCCGCCGAGCTGGCTGCCCGATTCGACCAGGACAGTGCGCGCCCCGAGCCGGCCCGCCTGGACGGCCGCGATGGTCCCCGCCGTCCCGCCGCCGATGACGAGCACGTCGGCATCGATCGTGCGGAGGACCGGCGGCGATTCTGCGCCCGGCAAGACGGTGGTGGCGGACACGGCGCCGATGCTGGAGATGAAGGTGCGACGTTTCATGGTGAGTGGGTTTCAAGCGCTGCCGGGCCGGGGGTGCCGCCCCAATCAAAACGTGGTTTTCACGCCGAGCGTCGGGGTGACGCCGAATTTTTGGTAGAACCGCGCGACGTCCGGATTATTGCCGACGTGCTCCATCAGGATGAATGGCTGGTTGAGAATGTTGCGCACGGAAAAGAATGCGTTCAGCCGCGCGGTGAGCCGGTACGAGCCGCCGACGTCGATGTTGATCCGGTGCCGCTGGTATTGGGTGCCGCTCGCGATGGTGGGGCGCGACGAGGCCCAGTTCATGTTGGCGTAGACGTTGGTACGACCGCGGGCATAGGTGAGACCGGCCGAAACCAAGTGGGGCGTCATGTTGGCGACGATGACCTGGGCGTAGTTGCGCGTGTAGCTGGCGCGCACCCCCAGACCCTTGAACGGCAGCGGCAAGAATGAGAGACTCTGGCTGTACTCCACCTCCATGCCGCGCAAGCGGACGTTGTTGGCGCTCTGCGCGGTGGTGACAAAGGTGTAATTGTCGTAGCTCGGGTTGTCGGCGTTGAACTGAGAGCCGCTGATGCGTGTGTTGGCGAGGTGGAGGCCCTGGATGTCGTTCTGGAAAAAATTAACCGCCACGAGGCCGACGGGCTCGAAGTATTGGGCGAGGCGCACGGAAGTGTTGGTCGAGGTCTCGGGCTTCAGATTCGCGTTGGGCGCGGTGATGGTGAGCGTGTCGTCGTTGATCACCCACACGCCGGCCACGTCGCCAAACTGCGGCCGCTTGACCGTCTTGCTCACCCCGACCTGCAGGTCGAGGGTGCGCGTGAGAGGGTATTTCGCCGAAGCACTGGGAAAGAGATTGTCGTAATTTCCGAGACGATGAACGCGCGGCCGCGACATGAACTGGTATTGCACACCCGGGATCGTGGTCGCGCGTCCCGCAGAGACAGCGAACCCCGCGGCCGCGACCTCGCGGGAGGACCGCGCATCGAACTCCAGCGAATCGGTGGCGGTCTCCTCGCGCCGCACCCCCGCGCGCAGGTTCAACCTCCCCATCTTTGTCGTCCCCATCAGGTAGAGCGAATGGATGTCCTCCTGATACTGTTTCGCGTTCGCGACGGTGGCGTTGTAGAAGTCGGTGCCGGTCATCGACGACGTGAAATATTCCGGGTGCGCCCGAAACGTCTCCGCCACTTTCATGATGTCGGGCAGGAACACGCCACCGCCGCCGTTGGACGTGATGAAGAGGTTCTGCTCGCTGAAATCCAAGGTTAGCCGCGAGCGGTCGTCGCGCCAGACGCCGACGCCGGCACCGGGCCCCGTATAATTGTAGAACGACGCCGCGCGCCGGTTTTGAAAATCGCGGACCTCGCGCTTCCACTTGGCTCCGGCCTTCCAGATCACTGGGAGAATTTGGCGGGTGCGAAACGTGGCGATGCCTTCGCCGGTGTAGAGTTTGTCGTCGGCATAACGGCCGTCGTTCACGATGATCGCCGGCGAGGTGAAGAGGGCGCCGTTGTTCCAGTCCCCGCCGGTGGTCTGCGTGATCTTCCAGTCGCCGTTGTTCAAGGCGGAGCGGACCGCGCTGAAGCGCACGTTGGCGAGCGTCTGGACACCCGGGGAAAAAACGGAGTCGCGATACTTCATCGGATCGTAACCGCTGACGGAATCGGAGATGCCGAAGCGCCCTTCCACCGTCAGGTCGCCGCGGGTGTATTCGAAGCGCGGCACGTAGGATTTGCCGTTGCCGACCTTGGCCACGCCCTGCGGATCGATCGTGAAGCTCCCGTTGGCGGTGGTCGAGAAATTCGTGAGCGTATTGGCGCCCGCGACCTGAGTGGTGCGCGCCCCGGTGTTGAAGGTCGCCGTGCGCTGACCCGACCACACGTCGGAGTGGTTGTACATCACGCTCAACGAGAGCACGAGATGCGGCGTCGCCTTGAAGTCGGCCGTCAGGGACGAGGCAAAGCGCTCCACCGTCTGGTGGATTTGTTGCGCGGTGATGGCCGTGAGCGCAATCGGATCGGGCGAGGCCGCCGTCGGCGTGTAGTTGTACGTCATCGTGGTCGGCGCCCGTTGGAGATAGGAATTCGACTCGCTCACGCCGATGACGAGGCCGAGGCGCTTGTTCAGGAAGAGGTCGGAGTATTCGAATTGGGCGCTGGGAAAAATCTTGCGCGACCGATCGTCGCCGGGGCCGTAGTTCCGTCGCAGCGTGAACTGGTCCGATTGCCCGGTGAGGCTGGCCGAGGCCGAGATGCGCCGGCCGGCGCGGTCAAAGGCGCGCTTGGTCTTCAGGTTGATCGTGCCCGCCGGCGAACTGGCGTCGACATCGGCGCTGATCGTCTTGGAAATCTCGATCGACTCCATCGCGCTGAGCGACACCTGTTCGAAACTGAACGCGCGGCCCGCGGAGGCGTTCGCGTCCGCGCTGGGAAAATTCATGCCGTCGACCGTCACCCCGGCGTATTCAGACCCCATGCCCCGCAACGACACATAGCGCACCGTGCCGTCGGTCGAATCGTAGTTCACGCCGGGCAGATGCTTGAGGAACTCACCGACATTGCCCTCGGCGACATCGCCAAACACGTCGGAGGAAACGCTGTTCGTAATATTCATCGAGTTGCGCTGTTCCATGATCGCTTTCGCGTTGCCCTCGCGCTGGCTGGAGACGACGAACGCATCGAGTCTCACCGTCCCGCCGGCCGCCAGACCTTGCAGCGAACTCGTGAGCTCGAAATCGCGCGTCACCGGTGCTCCTGGCAACACGCGCACGACGGCAGTCGCGCTTTGGTAGCCGGTGTAGGTGACGACGAGGGTGACCTCGCCTGGCGTGACACCGGAGAGCCGGTAAAGGCCGCCGCTCTCCGACACGGCTGCGGGCCCGCCGGCGATTCTCACCTCGGCGTTGCGGAGGTATTCGCCCTGGGCCGGATTGAAGATCCGCCCCGTAATGACACCGGTCTCAGCCGGTTGCTGCGCGCGAACCGACAGGCCGGTCACCAGAAGTCCAACCCACAGCAGGGCGAAGAGGCGAAGCGGCGCGAACGAAGGCTGGGGCGCAACGCGACACGAGAGGCCTGGGACGGCCGGGAGAAAGTTCATGAGGAAGGAAAGGAAGGAGTTGTCTGTCGATCCGAACGGGGTGCCGGCGGAGAGTCGTCCGTTGCGGGGATTGGCGTAGCCGAGGGCACGGTCGGCAGAATACTATTGCCAGGAAACTGGATTTGCGGGCGAGAGGGGTTTAAGGGTGGGGGTATGGTGGAATTTGGATGAGTCAGGGGTAAATGAGTCGATTTTGAGATGGCGGCGGGCTCGGATGATGTTGGGGACTTGGGGCGGGGAACGGCGGGGGCGGAAGGAGGGGGTGGCGGGTGCGAAGCGAGGCGCGGCTTGCCGTTTGGGGGCAATCATGGCGGGTGGGAGGTTGCGCGGATGCAGGCCTCCGGATCGGTCGGGGTCAAGGCGCGAGCATTTTAAAAAAATTCCAGGCAGGCTCCGGTGCGCCGGCTGGCACGTCGCCAGCGGTGGGGGCGGCTTGGGCAGGGTCGGCGGGACGGTCGGGCGGGGTCGGCGGAGAGGTGGCTCTGGTCGTCGGGGCGGACGGGGCGGGTGGGCTCCGTCCAGAAGACCGGTTCGCTCGCGGCGGCGTTGGGCTGGGATTAGTCGTCGGTAAACAACTCTCCTCGCCCAGGCGCGTCCGCGGGATCGACGGGTGCGCGCGGCCATGCGCAGCCAGTCTGATCGAAGTCGTCTCGCGGGTCGATGACGGCGGCGCGGGCGGCGGAGGGTTCTGCATCGAGCTATTTCGTGAAAGTGGATGCCGTTTTTTATCAATGGATGGCGGGAGCGATCCCCTCATAGCCAGGTCGATCGTAGTTAAAAAATGGTTACATGATTCCTCTGCGGTCTGCGGGCTGGTCCCGTCTCTGCGGTGCAGAAGCAAGGGTGAATGAAGGCAGGGTGGCGGTGGGTCGCGCCGGCGACCAGAACAGGAAGGAAATAGCGGGAATAAGCTGAAATCTCTTTTAAATTTCACCACCCGATCAAGTGGACGCCGATGCTTGCCCAGTGGGCGGCTTGGATTTTAACCGGAATTTTCATTGTCCGATTTTTATTTCTCCCAACTTTTCACCCTGCTGATTTTTCAGATAAAGTATGGTTGAATCAGGCCGCAAGTTGCGATCGTTGGCATCGAAACGAATAAACACTCGGAGGAGTCCGCTCCTGCGCAGAGGCCAGTCGACCTTCACCGGCGCCGTCAGCATCTGGCCCGAGCTAGTGATGTCCGAAATACTCGCCTCGGCATTAGTTGCATTGAGAATGTAAGTGGCGGGTTGCTGGGGCAGCCCGGTCCGCATTTCAATCGCAGCGATCGCGGTGCCATCGTGAACAAGGCAAAACTCCAGCTGGGTATCGGCTAGATGGCGAGTTGGGTCGGGTTGAGTTCGCTGGCTGACTGTGGCCACGTTGAACGGTGCGATCGCGCGCCCCTTATGCACCCAAAAGGCTAAACTGTCCGACTGGAACGTCGTGCGGAAATTTTGGTGAATATAGTCCCACAGCTCCCCCTTAAGCGGAAGAGAGTTGGCCTGCATCTGCGCGATGAGTCCGTGGTGTACGATCAGGCAGGCGCGTGGGGTCTGTGCCAGCACGCTGATGATATCCCTCTGCTCTTCCGTATGCAGGAGGGAAAACCAGATGGTGGTGTTTTTCCGGGTTGGCGTTGGCAGATCGGTCCAGAGGTTGAAACTGAACAGGCCAGGGAGTGAAAACAGCGTGTCCGCGTGAACGGCGGCGTTCAGTGCCAGGATACGGTAACTGGCGCTCTGCGACTCGGGCAGATGGAGGAGGGTTGCCCCTGGCAGATTCAAGGCGGAGCCGGCCGCATATTTGCGCTGCGCCACCACCGCGGTGAATCCCACTTTGGCGATTACCACGATCATGATCGCCACGCGAATTCCTGACCATCGAGCGATGAGTGGTCCATCCGCCGAGTGACGGCCCGCCAACCAAAGCCGGACCTCGCCCATGCCGAGTGCGGCCAGCGGGATGAAAAGGAAGGTGGCCCAACTCTCCTGGCTACCGCCGATGGGATAAGCATGCAGATACTGGAGCAGCAAAATGGTCGCGATCAGGCCGCGCGAAGTGTGGGCGGAAGGTGGCAGCCGCACTGTCGTGAGCGGAATCACCCAAATCCAAATCAAGGGCGCGACGTAGCTGAAAATTGCGCCCACCGCGCGGAGATTCATGAGCACCGCGAATCCCGCCAGCAGCGCGGCCATCAAAACCAGTCGCAGGAATACGATCAACCGATCCCCCGATTCGTTCGAAAAGCGCCGGCAGATCCAAGGATGAGCGATGGCCAGGGTGAGGGAAAGTCCGGTGACGAGGAGAGTGCCGGGCCGCCAGTCCACTGGATAGGAATAACTACCGGAATGGCGGAGTGGGCCGAGCAGGACTCCGTCCAGCAGGTGGGCCCACGATGTGCCTCGCAGCCGGATGAAGGTGATTAGGGCTGCTCCGACGGCCAAGCCGGCGGCCAGAAAGCATCCAGCTTCGCGTCGCCCGACCAAAGGTTCACTTTTCATCGTGATGACGAGGGCGAGGGCTCCTCCGGAAAATACTGCGAGGTAGATCTGCACCCAGCTCTGGTTCAGCAGTGCGTACATCAACGCCCCCGCGAGCAGAATGAAAATGCCGGCGACGGCCGGGCCGACGATACGGCGCTGGGATTTTGAGGGCGCGTGGAGAATCGCCCAACCGGTCATCGCGGAAAGGTAGAGGGCCCCGACGTTTATCTTAGTCAGGAAGAGAAACGCTGCGGTGCCGCCGGCCACGGCCGCCGCTGCGGCGATTTTGCCCGCGGCCAGTTGACGGGTTATGACGGCGAGTGACGCAGCCAGCATAAAAAAAATTAACGAGCCGGGATGAAAAGGCTCGTCGATGATGAAATACAGGTAAAGGAACGTGGCGGCTAGGGTGAACAGACTGAGGCTGCGTGAGGCCGTGCCACGCCACACCAACGACGCGCTAAGACCGGATGCCCCGAGCCAGAATGCGAGCGTGAGGAATCGTGCGGAGGTGTGATCGACGGGGGCGCCGAGCGCACGCTGGAATGTATCCATCACCCCATAAAAAGCGGGACCGTATTGGCTGTAGGTCCGATCGTAGAGGGAGCCGTGGGCGAAGTGCTCGCGGGCGGAAAGGAGAAGGTAACCTTCGTCGTCCCAGGGCGCGAAGCTAGAAAACAGCATCCAGTAGCCGATGGCGCCCAAGGTTGTCGCGACGATGAGCGCGCTGAAAGCGAAAACGGATTTTCGGATCATTTTTCGGAGGAGGGCAACAGAAGGGCGTGATGGAAAAAGGGGAAATGGAGCGTGGCAGCGAAGACGGCCGAATTTAAAATGAGTAAACGGGTTGGGCGGGTATCAGGTAACCCCATCTATCATTGAGCGATCAAAAAGCAGGGCGGAGCGCGCGGCGCGACCTTCCCCTGAAACTAAGTTGTGATAGCCGTGATGGAGCTCTTATGAAAAAAATAACCGGCGGAGGCTTGTGGCCTGAAGCGTTTGTTGCGATCAGGAGGCCCCTCGCGGCCGCAACTATGAGGATGTCGTCACCGCGTCTGGGTAATCTTTATGAACCATGATCATTCGTACGCTGCGCTCGTGGCGAGCCGTTGCCCTTGGGCCGCCGTATTTTCCGGCAGGGAGATCTCGGCTCAAAAAATGAAGAAGTCGGCGGAGGGTGAAAATCCCGTTGTTCCCCGGAAAATGGCAACCTTGGCGGTGGCGGGCTCCGGCGTTCGGTGGCTCGCCGCAGTGCCGTGCTCCCGGGTGGCCAGCCCGCCGAGGATGGCCTTCGCCAACCTGATCGATCATCACCGCCGCCGCCGTGCCGACCTGCCAACTGCCGGTTTCCCGACCTCGCTGGCGGGGCGCACGTTGCCATCGAGTGATTCGTCTAGCCCGACGGGCTGGGGGCGCCCGGCTGATGAGGTGGGAAAGTCTGGCCCAACGACACTGGCTCTGTCGTCGCCTGTGCGGGCGGGCTTCGGCCCGTTGATTAATCGAGCGGTGAGCTCCGGCGGCTTCATGCCGCCGCCTACCCTGAGCGTGGGCAGCGGGCGCAACGCGCGGCCACGGGCGAATGGCGACCGGCTGCTCGGGATTGATGACCGCGCGGATGGGGCGGGCGCCTCCGCGCGGCGGCTGACGGGTGGGGTCTCCGAGAATTTCAAGCGGTCCGCTCAAGCTGGTGGCAGCCGGCGTGGCGCGGTGACGTGAGCGGGTATTTTGAAGCGCGCGACGTGAAATCCTCACCGGTCATCCGTCAGATTTTTATTTCGGCCGGCCATAATTTCTTTGGGCGGCACGGTCAGGCGGCGAACACGCATGGGATGACGGGACTGCCGGCGGTATGGTGTCGGGCGGGCTGGGGTCTGGCGGGCGATCGGTTTTATGGCTATCGGCCCGACTACAACGGGCAGGTGACTTTTTTTTCTTGGGAAGTGGTGGAGGCGGCGAGGCGGGAGTTTAATCGGCCGGAATTGGGAGCGGAAGTTTTTCGTCGAAACGTGATTGTGGAAGGGTGCGAGCTCAATGCGCTCGTCGCGACGCGGTTTACGCTCGGAGGACTGGAGTTTGCGGGTATCAGTGAGGCGCGGCCGTGTCACTGGATGAACACCGTGGTCGCGCCTGGTGCGGAGGCTTGGCTGAAAGGTCGGGGTGGTTTGCGCGCGAAGATTTTAACTGACGGTGAATTGCGGTGTGGACCGACGGCCTTGATCGCGCCGGACCTCTTACCGTGGTGACGGCGGTTGCGTTGAGCGGGAAGGCGGGGAGGAGTGCAGGCGGGAAGGCGGGGTGATGGCCAACGCGCCAAAGATAGGGTCTGGGGTTTGCCGGTGAGTTGCGGGCGCCGGTGAGACCCCGTTCTTCGCTGGTTGGCATGGGCCGGTCGCGGTCGCCGGAAAGGCTCGCTTCGGTTTGGAGGGGCGTGGTTGGCCGCGGCGCGCCGAGCCGAGGGTACGGGCGGGTCCGGCGCGTTTAGAGGGGTGGTGATTTTTGCGTGGTGAGTGGGTCTGAGGCGAGGAAGGCTTGGAGCCAGACGGTGCCGCTGGCTTCATCGTGAAACGCGCCATCGAGTTGTGCTTCGAAAGCGGTCGCGATGATTTTTGTGAAATGGGGACCGGCGGGCCGGCCGAGCGCGATGAGATGGCGGCCGAGGAGGATGGGCTTGGGTGCGAGACGCTCCAGTTCGAGGTGGCGGGCCTTGGCGACGAGCTCGTTGATGCGGTCTAAAATTTCTGGAGATTGCAGAGGCGGACGACCATTGGCATCGGCGCGCATCACGGCGGCCAGATCATCGATTGAGGTGGGGTGGAGGCGCCGCGCGAGACGGCGGACGGCGGCATCGGAAAGGCTGGCGGCGCCGTGGTGATGGGCGAGATGATTGACGACGAGAGCGCTGACGGGAGCGTCGAATCGCAGGGGTGCGCCGAGGCGGCGGAGAAAATCGACGGCGATGGGACCACCGGCGGCCTCGTGGCCCGGGCTGGTCCAGCGAGGGACGCCGTTTTTTGGGACGCGGGCGGTGGTGCTGGGCTTGCCGAAGTCATGCGCGAGCACGGCGAAGCTGAGCAATTGCTTGCGCGCGGGTGCGCTGGAGGGCCAGTCGGGGAGAGCGACCAAGGCGTCGAGGCAATGTTGAGTATGCGTGAAGACATCGCCCTCGGGGTGCCAAGCGGGCTCTTGGGGGGTGTTTTGAAGGGCGGCGATGGCGGGGAAGTGCGCGAGCCAGCTGGTTTCGGCGAGCACGGCGAGCCCGCGGGAAGGCTTGGTGGATTTGGCTGCCCATTTTTCCCATTCCACCCACACCCGTTCCACGGGGAGTTCTGTAAATGCGGGCGAAAGGGTGCGGCACAGGTTGGCGGTAGCGGCCGCGAGGGTGAAATCAAAGCGGGCCGCCAGTTGAAAAGCGCGGAGCACGCGCAAGGGATCTTCGACAAACGCCTCGCTGGTGTGTCGCAAGATGCGGGCGGCTAAATCCCGTTGGCCACCGTGGGGGTCGATCAGCGCGCCGGTAAAAGGATCGAGGGCGATGGCATTGAGGGTGAAGTCGCGCCGAGCAGAGGCCTCCGCATCGCTCAACGCGGGGTCGGGGGCGACGATGAAGCCGCGATGGCCGGCGCCGGTCTTGGATTCGCGCCGCGGGAGGGAAAAATCATAGTCTTCACCGGTCGCGCGACTGCGAACTTTGATCACGCCGAAGCTGCGGCCGACGATATCGGTCGGGCCGAAAGGGGCCAAGGTGCGGTGGAGGGTCTCGAAATCGATCCCACTGACTTCGATGTCAAAATCATTGGGGGCGAGTCCGAGGAGCCAATCGCGCACGCCCCCGCCGACGAGGCGCGGGCGGCCGTTGCGGCGGACCACCTCGAGCATCGCGCGAAGATCTTCGGGGATAGCGAGGAAGGTCGGCATTGGACGGTTTAGGGGCGAGGGTTAAACGCGGCGAGGATGAGGAGAAGCCAGCCGACGAGGAATGCGATGCCACCGAGCGGGGTGATGGGCCCCAGCCAGCGAGGGCCGCCCAAGGCTAGCCAGTAGAGTGAGCCTGAAAACAACACGATGCCGAGGCTCCAGCAGCGGCCGGCCCAGAGGAACTGTTGAGTGGTCCGGGGAGTTTGGGCGGAGCGGAGCCAGGCGGCGGCGCCGAGCAGGGCGATGGCATGGAACAGGTGGTAGCGTGCGGCGGTTTCCCAGGCTTGAAGCATGCCACGCTCGAGAAGAGGTGCTTTTAACGAGTGAGCCCCGATGGCGCCAAGGGCGACGCTGGTGAGGCCGAAAAGCCCTGCAGCGAGAAGGAGGCGTTCGGGCGGAGGCAAGCGGCGAAACATGGCGGCAGGCTGGCAGACGGGGAATTAAAAACAAGAGTGGAGCCGATGGTGGGGAAGCTTTTTAAGAAGAAATTTGGCTCGGGTTGGAAAACTCGGTTGACAGGTCCGATTTAAGCCGTAGCAATTGCCTCTTTTCGCATGAAAACGTTCCTCGCCAAGAAGGAGACGGTGCAACCAAAGTGGTTTCTAATCGATGCCGCTGGGGTCCCGCTCGGTCGCCTCGCCGTCAAAGCTGCCAACATTATCCGTGGTCGCAACAAGCCCTCGTACACTCCTAGCGTCGACACCGGCGATTTTGTGATCGTGGTTAACGCGGAGAAGGTCGTTTTGACCGGCCGCAAAGAGGAGCAGAACGAATACATGTTCTTCTCGGGCTTTGTGGGCGGTGAGAGCTACCGCAAGGTTTCGCTCATGCGCGAGCGTCATCCCGAGTTTATCATTGAGCGCGCGGTCAAGGGTATGCTCCCGAAGAACCGGATCGCGGCCAAGATGTTGACCAAGTTGCGCGTTTTTGCGGGTGAGAAACACACCCACGAAGCTGGCAATCCCCAGAAAATCTCCGCCTGATTCCCGATCACTGACTGACCATGAGCGCTGTTATTCCCGCCACCATCTTTCTCGCTACCGGCCGCCGCAAGACATCGACTGCGCGCGTGCGCCTCTCTGAGGGCACCGGCAAGCTGACCGTCAACGGCCGTACGTTCGATAGTTACTTTTCCCACGAGAATTTCTCCAAGCAGGCCTATGCTCCGTTGCTCACGGTGGAACTTCGCGAGAAGATCGACGTGACGGCGAATGTCGCCGGTGGCGGCGTCTCCGGCCAGGCTGGGGCGGTCGCTCACGGCATTGCGCGCGCTTTGCAGAAGATGAGCATGGAGCTCCGCCCAAAGCTGAAGAAGGCGGGGCACATGAAGCGTGATCCGCGGGAGAAAGAGCGTAAGAAAGCCGGTCAACCGGGCGCTCGCAAGCGCTTCCAGTTCTCGAAGCGCTAAGCTTCCGCGGGACTACCGAACAGCGTATTTTCCTCGCGCCGCCGGCTTAATTGCTGGCGGCGTTTTTTTTGAACGGCATCGCCGATTGGCGCGTCTCCTGCTAAGGGATTGGCATGAAATCTTCTCTGACGCGGTTAAGTGGGCACGGGGTTGGCTTCATCCTTTCGGCGGCGGTGGTGACCGCGCATCCTGGCCATGACGGGCATGAGTTGACGTGGGACCTGGCGCACCTCGCGGCCTACCCGGGCGCGACAGCTGGGGCGATCGGGGTCCTGATAGTGGCGACGGGGGTGGTCGCCTGGGGGCGGCGGAGTCGGGCGAGGTCGCGGGCTCAGAGTTTGCGCGGGTCGGCGGTGAGTTGGGGGAAGTGATTTCCCAGAATTCTGCGGGTATCGCGGAGGCCTTGGCGGAGCAACAGGCTGCTGGGGGCGATGAGTTTGAGGCTCCAGCCGCCCCCGCGCAGGGCGCTGGTGCCGAGCCAAAGGCCATCGCGGTGAAGGTCGGCCAAAGCTTCGCGCCACGGTGGTGAAGGCGGGTGCTCGTTGCCGTTGGGTGGAATCAGGATGGCGTTAGCGAAGCAAGGGTTTGGTCCGGACCCGCTCCACGTGGCCAAGGCCTGGGCCTCGAGGCCGCTTTGGTCGAAGCGCTCGCGGAGCGTGAGTTGGTCGGCGACGTGGAGGGTCAACTCGAGTTGCAGGCGATCCCAGAGCCAGGCTTCACCATGGCCGACGCGCCCGGACAACCAAGGGTCGACGAAGAAAAGACCGCCGCCCTGGGCGACCGCCACGGTGGTGATTTGGTGGTAGGATGAACCGCGGTGGGGCACGAGGGGCTCGGGCATGAACTCCAGCCAAGCGCCGGCGGCGATGGCAAAGTGCTGGCGACACTCGGCGTGCCCCGAGTGCATTTTGAAGACGCGGCTGGCGCTGGGTGTGGTGACGAGGAGGTTGGCGCCGGCGGCGACGGTGATGGTGGACTCGAGACGGTCGCCGGCGAGCATGCCGGCCGTAGGGTTGACGATCTGGACAATGAGCACGCCGGCGTCGGCATCCCAGTAGGGCTTGCTGAGGTGGTAGGGCGCGCGGAATGATTGGTGGGCGAGGACGGTCCGGCGATCGGCGCGGGCGACGGCCTGGAGGGAGAGATGTCCGGAGAATTCAGCCATGGCGTGGCGAGGGGCGACGCGGTTTACGCTCGGGTGGATTAAGCGAGGCTTGACGTGGTTGGAACGGGTGGGGCGGGCGATGCTGGAGCGAGGCGAGGGGTGGGGCCGACGCCGAGAATGCGGCGATCAATTTCTGGGGTTTTGAGTGAAGAGGACCTGGTGCTCGATCCAAGAGATGACTGCGGCGAGATTGTGTTCGCGTTTGAGATCGCAGAACAGGAACGGTTTGGTGCCCCGTTGAAGGCGGGCATCGCGATCCATGACGCCGAGATCGGCGCCGACGAGAGGAGCGAGGTCGATTTTGTTGATGATGAGGAGATCGCTGAAGCGGATGGCGGGGCCGCCCTTGCGGGGGATTTTGTCGCCCTCGGCGACATCGATGACGTAGATGAAGGCGTCGACGAGTTCGGGGGAAAACGTGGCGGTGAGGTTATCGCCGCCGCTTTCGACGAGGACGAGTTGGAGATCGGCCGCGAACTTTTTTTCGAGGGTCTGGCAGGCCTGCTCGTTCATGGTGGTATCGTCGCGGATGGCGGTATGGGGGCAACCGCCGGTCTCGACCCCGACGATGCGTTCGGCGGGGAGGGCGCTTTGATTGATCAGAAATTGGGCATCTTCGGAGCAGTAGATATCGTTTGTGACGACGGCCATGGAGTAGCGGGCGCGCAGGTGTTGGCAGAGTTTTAGGCACAGCATGGTCTTGCCGGAGCCGACGGGGCCACCGATGCCGATACGGGGAGGACGTGACATGGGAAAATGGATTGAGGAGTTTAGCGGGGAGGGCGGCGAAGCGGGCAGGGAGTGGGTGAGGCTTAAGAGATGAACATACGCGCATTGGCGGACTCGTGGCGGGCGGCGGCGATATCGAGCCACGGGTTGAACCAGCCGATTTGAGCGAGAGGGGTTTCCTCGGCGGCGGCGATGAGGGAAGGGGTTCTGGCGAGTGCGGCGGTGAGGAGGGCTTGGGCGGCGTTTTGGCCGAGGCGAAGGATTTTCATGGCGGCGGCGAGGAGGGCGGCGAGGGCGGCGTAGGTGACGCCGGCGAGAACGGCGGGCAGCGGGGCGCCGAGCACGTGCCCCTCGAGGGCGGCGGAGATGGGGGCGGCGTGGGGCCAGGCGTGGGCGGTGGCCCGGCGGAGATATTCCTGAGCGATGGGGGCGTGGTGCAAGGAGGCGGTGAGCTCTGCGCGTTGGCGTCCGATATTTTCGGAGGCGAGCCGGGCCTCGCGCGCGGATTTCAAGGCGGAGGCTAAGTGGCAAAGTTCGCCGAGACGCGGCCAGTCGCTGGTGGCGAAGGCGCGCCACGCGTGGGCCGTGAGAGGCAATTCAACGTGGCGCAAGGCCGGGAGAGCGGAGAGCTCGAGGAATTGTTGGAGGCTAGGGCGATCGCGGATCACGCCGGCTTGGACGAGACCCTCGAGCCCAAAAGAATGGGCATAGCTACCGGTCGGGTAAAATGAATCGCTGGCCTGAAGGAGACCGACGACCCAAGCCGCCGTGGCGGCGCCCGGCGGAGAGGACGCGGTTGGCGAGACCGTTATCGGCGGGGAGAAGGCGGCGGCGGACATGAGGGGCGCGCTTGAGGTCGGAGGGTCGGGAGGGCCGATGTGGGCAAGGGTTTTAATGGCGATGGCTGGGCCCGAGTTCAGAGGAAGGTTGCGGGCCGCGAGCGAAGCGGCCTGGGCGGAAGACGGCGTTGGTGGCGAGGAAAGGGATTTTGAGTCGCTCGAGCAATTGGCGAACGGCGGGTTCATCGGCGGCGACGAGTTGGGTGGGTTCGGCGGAAAGCTCGAGGTGGAGATTGCCGATGGCCCAGCCGATGCCGGCGGCGGCGGAAGGGGCTAGATCGAGTGAGACGGTGAGGACGGGCTCGGGGATTTGGGCGATGGTGTAGCGCGCGAGGTCATTTTGAAAAATGGCGATACCTGGAGAGAGGGGGGCATCGAGTTCGAAACCGAATTCGCGGCCGTCGTCGGCGAGACCGCGCCAGCGGCGTTTGGCGAGAGTGAGCCTGGGGACCTGCAAAAAAATCTCGGGGAGGGAGTGATGGGTGGGGGCGAGAGGGCGGGAGATGATGGTCATCGGGCGAAGGAAAACGCCGGCAGGGAAGTGGGCAGGGAGCGAGTGGGCCGGGTGGCGTGAGGATGCCGGCTGGGGCGGTGGGAAAAGGTGACGGTGGGTGGGGTGGGTTAGAAAAGAAAATAGCGTTGAGCCATGGGCAGGACGCGGGCGGGTTCGCACGTGAGGATGCGGCCATCAGCTTTGACGGTGTAGGTTTCTGGATCGACCTCGATCTGGGGCAAGGCGTCGTTGAGCACCATATCGCGTTTACTGATTTTGCGGCAGTTTTGGACAGGTTCGAGCCGGCGGGCGAGGCCGAGGTCGCGGAGCTGGCCCTCGCGGAGGGAGGCGGCGCTGACGAACGTGATATTGGTGGACGCGAGAGCGCGGCCCGCGGCGCCGAACTGGGGCCGGTAAAACGTGGGCTGAGGGGTGGGGATGGAAGCGTTGGGATCGCCCATATTGGCCCAAGCGATGAAGCCACCCTTGATGACGAGTTCGGGTTTTACGCCGAAGAGAGCGGGTTTAAAGACGACGATATCGGCGAGTTTACCGACCTCGAGTGAGCCGACGATATGGGAGATACCGTGGGCGATGGCCGGATTGATGGTGTATTTGGCGAGGTAGCGGAGTGCGCGGAAGTTATCGGCCGCCTGATGAACTGGGCCGTGAAGAGGACCGAACTGCAGCTTCATTTTATGGGCGGTCTGCCACGTGCGAATGATGACCTCGCCGACGCGACCCATGGCCTGGGAGTCGGAGGACATCATGGAGATGGCCCCGAGGTCGTGCAGGCAATCCTCGGCGGCAATCGTCTCGGGCCGGATGCGTGATTCGGCGAAAGCCACATCCTCGGGGATCTTGGAATCGAGGTGGTGGCAAACCATGAGCATATCGAGGTGCTCATCGATGGTGTTGACGGTGAAAGGACGAGTGGGGTTGGTGGAGGAAGGGAGGACATTGGCCTCGCCGCAGACGCGGATGATATCGGGAGCGTGACCGCCGCCGGCGCCCTCGGAGTGAAACGTATGGATGGTCCGGCCCTTAAATGCGCGGATGGAGTCGTCGACGAAACCGGATTCGTTGAGTGTATCGGTGTGGATGGCGACCTGGACATCGAGCTCGTCGGCGACGCCGAGGCAGACGTCGATGGCGGCGGGAGTGGTGCCCCAGTCCTCGTGGAGCTTGAGGCCGATGGCGCCGGCGAGCACCTGTTCGCGGAGAGGTGCGGGGGTGCCGCAGTTGCCCTTGCCGAGAAAGCCGAGATTCATGGGATAGGCTTCGGCGGCCTCGAGCATGCGGTGGAGATTCCAGCGACCGGGAGTGCAGGTGGTGGCGAAGGTACCGGTGGCAGGGCCGGTGCCGCCGCCGAGCATGGTCGTCATGCCGGCGCTGATGGCCTCGTCGATCTGTTGCGGGCAGATAAAGTGAATATGGCTATCGATACCGCCGGCGGTAACGATGTGACCCTCGCCGGCGAGGACCTCGGTGGCGGCGCCGACGATCATCGGATTTTTTTTCTGGGTCCGTGGATCGACATAAATGGAGCCGAGCCCAGATTGGATGCCGGGGTTACCGGCGTGCCCGATGCCGACGATAAGGCCCTGCTTGATGCCGATGTCGGCCTTGATGATCCCGAGACGAGCGTCGAGAATGAGGGCGTTGGTGATAACCAAGTCGAGGCAGTCGGCGTCGAGAGCGGTGGGAGATTGGCCCATGCCATCGCGGATGACCTTACCGCCGCCGAATTTGATTTCGTTACCGTAGCCCCCGCCCTCGGCAATGAGGTCGCGTTCGACCTGGACGAAGAGCTCGGTATCGGCGAGTCGGATACGATCACCGACGGTGGGCCCGAACATCTCGGCGTATTGGCGGCGGGTGAGTGTGAGTGGCATGGACGGAAGGAAGTTGGCAGGAGCCGGTGACAGTGAAGCGGAGGCGAGATGGCGTTGGTCGGCGATGGGATGGCGAGCGGTGGCGCGGCGAAGGGAGGCGAGTGGTGGCGCGGCGAAGGGATGGCGAGTGGTGGCGCGGCGAAGGGCGGCGAGTGGTGGCGCGGCGAAGGGCGGCGAGCGGTGGCGCGGCGAAGTGAGGCGAGTGGTGGCGCGGCGAAGGGAGGCGAGTGGTGGCGGCTGGGGTGGAGGGGTGAACTAGGCGTCGAGGTGGCCGTTGATTTTCGCATTGAGGCCGTAGACCTCGCGGAGACCGGCTAGAGCGACGAGTTCGACCTGCTTGGTATCGCCGGCTTCGAAGCGAACCGCGGTCCCGGCGGGGATATTGAGGCGGAAGCCACGGGAGGCGGGTCGATCGAACTGGAGGGCCGCGTTGGTTTCGAAGAAGTGGTAATGTGAGCCGACCTGGATGGGGCGGTCGCCGGTGTTAGTGATAACAAGGATGACGGTGGGCAGGCCGACGTTAGCGGGGAGGCCGAGGCGGTGGGGGTCGGGGGCGAGGATAATTTCTCCGGGAATCATGGTGGCAGCGTGCGAGAGGTCGGTGGATTTTAGCGGAATTTGTGAGCGACGGAGGCCGTGGTTGGGGGAAACTGCCGGTGGCGGCGAGGCGAAGCGGCGTTGCGGCGAGAAGGGGGTGTCGGCGAGAAGGTGGACGTTGGTCTGGCGAGGCGGCGGTGCGGAGAGAGTGGGAGTGGGTCCGCGGGGTGGCGAGGGGAGGGTTTTAGCGGATGGGGTGATGGACGGTGACGAGTTTGGTACCATCGGGGAACGTGGCTTCGACTTGGACATCATGAATCATTTCGGGGATGCCCTCCATGACATCGGAGGGGCGCAGGATGGTGGTGCCGAAGTTCATGAGCTCGGCGACAGATTTGCCGTCGCGTGCGCCCTCGATGATTTCGTAGGTGATGAGAGCGATGGCTTCGGGGTAGTTGAGCTTGACGCCCCGGGCTTGGCGGCGGCGGGCGAGGTCGGCAGCGACGACGATGAGGAGCTTTTCGCGTTCGCGGGGAGTGAGGTGCATGGGAGAGGAGGGGGCGCCGTGATTTTTATGAGGGGGAGCGGGGAAAGCGTGGCGAAGGCAAGGTAGCCACGGTTTTTTTTCAGACTTGGAGATGTTCTTTGACGACCTCGTCGGTGAGATCGGCGATGGGGCCGGCGGCGACGACGCAGCCTCGATCCAGAGCGTAGAAGCGGTCGGCGCACTCGCGGCAGAAGTCGACGAATTGTTCGACGAGGAGGATGGCGAGTTGGCCGTCGGATTTAAGTGACTTGAGTGCGTGGCGGATCTCCTCGGCGGGATTTTGGATGAAACCCTCGGTTTTTAGGGTTTTCAAGGTATCGCCGATTTGCTCGATGATGGACGGTTGAATTCCCTCGGTCGGTTCGTCGAGGATGAGTAATTTCGGGTTAGTGAGGAGCGCGCGGCCGATGGCGAGTTGTTGTTGTTGACCGCCGGAAAGAACGCCGCCCTTGCGGTGGAGCATGGCCTTGAGAACAGGGAACAACGTGAAGACGCGCTCGAGGCCGGCTTTGGCGGCGGGCCCACGGCGGCCGTGGACCACGAGACCGACGAGAAGGTTTTCCTCGACGGTGAGGTGAGGGAAGATCTCGCGACCCTGGGGAACGTAGCCGATGCCGGCGCGGGCGCGGACGTCGATGGGGAGTTTTTCGATCGTTTGCCCGTTGAACAGAATGGTGCCGGCGCGGACGGGGAGGATGCCGGTGATGGTGCGCAAGGTGGTGGTTTTGCCGACACCGTTACGGCCCATGAGTGCAACGACCTCGCCCAGCCGGATGGTGAGGTTGACGCCGCGGAGGATACGGGAACCGCCGATATCGGTTTCGACGGATCTGAGTTCGAGGAGAGGGAGCATGGGGGGAGCGAGGGAGCGGCCGGTGGGAGCGTTGGGGAGGTGGTGGTGAGACGTTCGCAGGTGGGGCGTTCGCAGGTGGGGCGTAAGCGGAAATGAGCCGGGGCGAAAGGTGCGTGGTGGGAAGAGGACGGCAAACGGAGCGGACGCGGGGTTTAGCGGGAGCCGTGTTTACCGCGGCCGAGGTAGACCTCGCGGACCTTGGGGTTGGCTTGGACCTCTTCGAATTTCCCCTCGCAGAGGACGGAACCCTGATGGAGGACGGTGACCTGGCCGTGGCGGGCGATTTGTTTGACGAAGGCCATATCGTGTTCGATGACGATGAGACTGTGCTTGCCGGCGAGGGAAAGGAGGAGATCGCCGGTGCGGTCCGTTTCGTCGTCGGTCATGCCGGCGGCGGGTTCGTCGACGAGGAGGACCTTGGGATCCTGCGCGAGGAGCATACCGATCTCGAGCCATTGTTTTTCGCCGTGGGCGAGGAGGCCGGCCTTCCAATCGTGTTTGGATTCGAGGCGGACGGTGGCGAGGATCTCGTGGAGGCGATCGTGGTCGGTGGACGTGAGGCGATGGAAGAGGGAAGCGAAGACGCCGCGAGGACCTTTGAGTGAGAGGAGGAGATTTTCCCAAACGGTGTGATCGGAATAGACGCTCGGAGTTTGGAATTTGCGGCCGATGCCGAGGCGGTTGATCTCGAATTCGTTGAGGCTGGTGAGGTCTTGGGTGGAAGCGGCGGTGTCGCCGAATTCGATTTTGCCGCAATCGGGTTTCGCGCGACCGGTGATGAGATCGAAGAAGGTTGATTTACCGGCGCCATTGGGGCCGATGACGGTGCGAAGTTCACCCGCGTTGAGGTAAAAGGTGAGATTGGTGATGGCTTTAAAGCCATCGTAGGATTTGGAGACATCCTCGACGGAGAGCAGCGGGTGGGACACGAGAGAAAGGGGCGGAAGGGTGGACGTGAGTCGTGGGCGGGTGGGTGGCAGAGCGGGTAAACTTAAGTCAACGGTGGCTTGGGCGAGGAGGCTGGCGAAGGAGGGGGCGCTGCGCGAAATATCTGCCAAGCGGAGCGGAGACGGGTCGGCAGACTGACGATCCCGCCGGGGAGGAAAAGCACGACGATGATAAAGAGACCACCGAGGAGGATCAGCCAGAGATCGGGGTAGGCGCGAGTGGCCCAGCTTTTGAGAGCGTTGATGGTGATGGCTCCGATGATGGGCCCGAGCAGGGTGCCGCGGCCGCCGACGGCGACCCAGACGACGGCCTCGAGTGATTTGTCGGCCTGCATTTCTCCCGGGTTGATGATGCCGACCTGAGGAGTGTAGAGGGCTCCGCCGACGGCGGCGATGAGTGCGGCGACGACGAAGACGAAGAGTTTAAAATGAGCGGTGGCGTAGCCGCTGAAGAGGACGCGGTTTTCGCCGTCGCGGATGGCCTGTTGGACGAGACCAAACTTGGTTTGGCTGAGCCAGCGGCAGAAGACGTAGGCGAGGAGGACGGCCATGGCGGTGGCGATGAAGAGGGCGCGGCTGGTGGCGGGGGCGGCGAGGTTGTAGCCGAGGATGAATTTAAAATCGGTGAAGCCGTTATTTCCGCCGAGGAGGAGATTATTACGGAAGAACATGATGGACGCGGCGTAGGTGAGAGCCTGCGTGAGGATGGAGAAGTAAACGCCCTTGATCCGGGAGCGGAAGGCGAGGAAGCCGAAGATGTACGCGATGATGCCGGGGAGGAGAAACACCATGGAAAGGGCAAATGGGAAGCTGGCGAAAGGCTCCCAAAAGGCGGGGAGGCGCTCCCAGCCGAGGAAAACGAGAAAGTCGGGGAGCGGCTTTTTATATTGGCCGAGGTCGCCGATCATGCGCATGAGGTACATCCCGTGCATATAGCCGCCGAGGGTGAAGAACAGGGCTTGGCCAAGAGAGAGCAGCCCGGTGTAGCCCCAGAGCAGATCGACGGAGATGGCGAGGAGCGCGTAGCACAGATATTTGCCCCAGACGCCGATGGTGAAATTGCTGATGGTGCCGTTGGCATGGAGCCAAGGGATGATGGCGACGAGCAGGATGGCGGTGCTGGTGAGTGCGCCGAGTTCGAGGCGACGGTAAGTGGTCGGGGTCATCGTGGTTTTCAGTCCTCGAGGCTGCGGCTGCGGGTGGGGAAGAGGCCGGCGGGTTTCCACTGCAGAAAAAGAATGATGCCAGCGAGGACGAGAATCTTGCCGAACACGGCGGCGTCTTGGGCGAGGTTTTGGAGGAAGCCCCCGATGCCGGGCACCCAGTTGAGCCCCGGGGCGACGTAGGGTAAATATTGTTGCAAGACCTGATCGATGCCGCCGATCCCGAAGGCGCTCAAAATGGTGCCGCCGATACTGCCGACGCCGCCGACTACGACCACCATGAAGGAGTCGATGATATAGCCCTGTCCAAGCGAAGGCCCGACGTTGCCGATCTGGCTGAGAAAAGCACCGGCAAGTCCGGCGAGCCCGCTGCCGAGTCCGAAGGTGAGCATATTAACGCGCGGTGTGCGGACCCCCATGCAGGCGGCCATGGTGGGGTTTTGCATCGAGGCGCGGATGAGGAGGCCGAGCGATGTTTTGGTGAGCACGAGGCCCATGCCGAAGACGATCACGATGGCAAAGCCGATAACGAAGACTCGGTTCCAGCCGAGGATGACATCGTTGATCAGCCAGTTGCCGCTGAGGTAAGTGGGGCTAGCGACTTGGACGTTATTGGCGCCAAACATGAGCCGGAGCCCCTGCTGCATGACGAGGGAAACGCCCCACGTGGCGAGCAGGCTCTCGAGGGGGCGCCGATAGAGAAAGCGAATTACGCTGCGCTCGAGGGCGATGCCAACCAGAGCGGCCGCGAGAAAACTGCAGGGCAGCGCGGCGATGAAATAGGCTTGGTACGCGGGTCCGGTGAGGTTTAGTCCGAAGATCGGCAGGCTGAAGCCGAAGCATGGAATGGTGAGGCCCGAACCAAACATCGCCTGCACGAGGTAAGTAGTGTAGGCGCCGACGGCAATCATCTCACCGTGCGCCATATTGATGACCCGCATCAGGCCGAAGGTGATGGCGAGGCCGAGGGCGGCGACGAGGAGGATACTGCCGAGGCTGAGGCCGCGGAAAAGCGTACCGAAGAAATCAACCGACGCGCGATGTTCGTCGACGGCGGCGAGAGCGGCCCGGGCCGCGGCTGCGAGGGTCGGATCTTTGGCCTCCTCAAACTCCTTCAGCGCTCGCTTAAGGAAATCGGTGCTCGCGAGAGAGCGCAGCGCCTGGAGTTCGTTGAGCGCGGCGAGCTGCGCTGCCGGTAGGGGATTTTTGAGCTGGGCAAGGGCGATCGCCTCGCGGAGCGCGCGGTTAACGGCCCCGTCGGTTTCGATTTTTAGGCGGGCGCGGAAGGCGGGGAGCTTTTCGACATCTTGGGTCAGGCCGATCGTAGAGATCGCCTTGATGCGTTTTTCCGGTTCGGTGGCGGCGAGATCGGCGAGGTCGAGAACGGCTTTCATCGCGCGTCGGAGCGAGGCGTTGTGTTCGACGGGTGCGAGATCGGCGACGGTCAAGACGAGCGGGTTGCCTTGAGCGTCGGTGAGTGGGAGGCCATCGGTCAGGCGGCTGGCGGTGGCGGTGCCGGCGGCGGTCTTTTCGCCACTGATTAAAACGGGGATCTTAATTCCTTCGGGTGTGGTAAAAATGAAGAGTGCGTCGGTGCGCCAAGCTTCGAGGAGAGGGGCGATGGCGGTGTCCGCTTGACCCATGAGCTCGGCGAGGGCCGCGCGTTGCGTGGCGGCGTCGGCGGCGAGGGTGGCGCGGACGATGAGCTGGCGGGGAGTTTCCGCCGCGAGGGCGATCGAGCCATGCAGGAGGGTCAAACGCAGCGCGAGCCGCACCCATCTAGTTAAGTTATTCATCATGCCGAGACTTTCTATGAATGCTAGAGCCGTGCCAAAAAAACGGGCGGACGCTTTTAAGCGTCCGCCCGGTCGTGAATCGTGTTGTTTGCCCTAGTTTTGGACGATTTTCACCGGCGCGAGGCAGGTGGCGCCAATCTAAGTTAGAACTTACCCTTCAACCAAGGTTCACCGTAGACGTTTTCGAAGGACTTCACGATTTTGAACTGACCATCGGCCTTGGTCTCGCCGATGAAGACGTTCTTCGTGACGTGCATATTCTTCTGGGTGGTGACCTTGCCGGCGGGACCATCGAAGGACAGCCCGCTCTTGTAGGCGGCGCGCACCTTGTCGATTTCGAACGAGCCGGCTTTTTCGACGGCGGCCTTCCAAAGGTAGACCCCGACGTAGCTGAGGACCATGGGCGAGCAAGTGACGCGGCCCTCTTTGACGACGCCGGGGACGCTGGTCTTCTTGAGCCAGGCTTGGAAGCCTGCGACGAACTTCTTATTGGCGGGGGTGTTGATGGACTGGAAGTAAGTCCAGCAGCCAAGCTGGCCGACGAGTTGCTTGGCGGGCAGACCGCGGAATTCATCCTCGGAGATTGAGAATGAAACCACCGGGCAGGTTTCGGCGGTGAGACCGGAAGCGGCGTATTCTTTGAAGAACGGCACGTTGGTGTCGCCGTTCAGCGTCGAGATGACGCAAGCGTTACCGGAAGCGGCGAATTGTTTGATTTCAGCGACGATCTGCTGGTAGTCGGTGTGTCCGAAAGGCGTGTACTTGCCGGCGGAGATGATCTTGCCGGAATCGTCCTTGCGGAAACCGCCGCCGATGTTCTCCAGTTTCACGCCCTTGCTGAGGAGGTACTCGAGCAGCACGAGATTGGTCGTCTGGGGGTAGACATAGTCCGAACCGAGGAGGTAGAACTTTTTCTTACCTTCAGCGAGGTAGTAGTCGACGGCAGGCGTGGCCTGCTGATTGACGGCCTCAGCGGTGTAAGCGACGTTCTGGGACTCCTCTTCGCCCTCGTATTGCACCGGATAAAAGAGGAGGCCGTTATTTTTTTCGTAAACGGGAAGAACGGATTTGCGGGAGACGGACGTCCAGCAACCGAATGTGACGGCGACTTTGTCCTGCTCGAGCAACTGCTTCGCCTTCTCCGCGAACAGCGGCCAGTTGGAAGCCCCATCGACGATGACGGGCTCGATCTTTTTGCCGAGAACGCCACCCTGGGCATTGATCTCGTCGAAGGTAAAAAGGAGGATGTCGCGCAGCGAGGTTTCGCTGATCGCCATCGTGCCGGAGAGGGAGTGGAGGACGCCCACTTTGACCGTGGCATCCGCCGCTTGGGCGGTGCCGAAGTTAGCGCTGAGCGCGAGGGCGCCGAGGCTGAGAATCTGGGAGACTTTCGTTTTCATGGATTGACGGAGATGTCGCTAGTTTGTTGGCCGGCAAAGCAGTAGCTCGGCCGGAGGAAAGAGGACCGGGAAGAGTTTAAAAAACGACGAAGGAACCGGGCGCGCCGCGCTCAGCGCGGGGCAGAAACGGTGGCCGGTTAAACAGCCGGCCACCGGATAATCGAACAGCCAACGCGGGCTCGCGGGGAGGCCCGCGCGGGGGGTTAGAATTTGAAGATGGCCTGGAGGCCGATCAGATTCTTATCCAAGGCACCCTTGCCGCTGTAGTTGTAGTACGAATACTCGGCGCGGACGCTGAGGTTTTCGGTCAGCTTCATGGCGGGTCCGACGGTGTATTGGGTGAAGTCATTGCCCTTGGTTTTAGCCGAGAGGTTTTCTCCACCGATGCGGAACACCGTCGAGAGCTTCGCATCGATCGCGTAGTTCAGGTAGGCGAGCCAGGTGGTGCCTTTGGCGAACGTGCCGCCGTCCTTGCTGCAAAACTCCGCGGCGATGGTGGCTTCCTTGGAGAGTTTGTACTCCGCCCAGAAATCCAATACGGTCACATTCTCGCTCTGGAAGCCGCCCTTGGTGTCGTAAGCAATGCCCGCCCAGAGGGTGAGGTCCTTGACGGCGGTGTACTTCACGAACGCTTCGAGACCGGCGTTGTGGCTGAACTCGCCGTCGCCCTTGGCAAAACCGTTAGGTGAGAACACCGAGTCAACGAGGGCGAAACCATAGCTGACCTCCTTGTCGCCGTAATCGAGCCGGAGACCGGTGTGGTAGGCGGGAATCGCCCCGAGCGTGCCGACCGTCACGGGAGAGTAGGTGATTTGCGCCATGTTCGGAGTATCGAACGCCTCATAGCCCATGTAGCTGAGGAACTTGCCGCCCGTGACGGAGAGACCGCCGCCGATGTCGTAGGTGGCGAAGGCGTCGAGCACGGTGAGCTCGTTCTTCGGCAGGTTGGGCACGTAGTAGAGACTGACCGTGCTCGTAACCGGCTTGAAGTTGAAGTTGAAGTTGGTTTTCACGGCATCGGCACTGGGCGTGTCCTTGGTGCCGTCGAAGATGGAGTCAGTAGAAGATTGCGTCTTCACTTTCTGATATTCGTAGGCCACCGCGGCGTAGCCGCCGATCGACAACGCATCATTGACCTTGATATCAGCGTGCGCAGTCAGCGAAGCAGCGAGGGCGAGCCCACCGGCGATTTTTAAGGGTGTATTCATTGGTTTTTTTCTGGGTTATGTTAGTCTGAGCCGGAATGAAGTCCGGCCGGATGCTTTGTTAGCACACGCCTTGCCAACGGCGGACTCGCAGTAATAATTTTCATTTAAACACTCCGGAAAAATCATGAATAAACCTCATGACAGTGATCGATTTTTTTCATAAAAATACGCGGGCAACTATCCACCAGATGACTTATCATCGTTTTTTTCTGCTGGTGAGCGGCTGGGCGGGCGTGGGGTCCGCGCTCCTCGCTGAAGTCGCCGCTCCGCTTCCGTCGGCGGCTTCGGCGATCACGGTCGCGGCGACGTCATCCTTGGTTTCGCAGAACGTGTTTCGGGGGCAGCGCGTGAGTGGGGCGGCCCTCCAGCCGGCGGTCGAAATCAGCTCGGGTCATTTCACGGGAGGGGTGTGGGCGAATCTTCCTGTCCGCGATATTGGTTCGCGTCGTGCCGATCCGGAGGTCGATCTCTACGCCGTTTACAATTTAAAGTGGATCGACGCCGTGAGTATCGCGCCCGGGGTCACCTCCTATCATTATCCGCGCGCGCTGACAGATGCGGGGGCTTATCGCACGACGCTTGAGCCCAATCTCGCGCTAAACGGTATGCTCGCGGGCGGTAAATTTACGCCGAAGCTAGCGTACGATCTCGTGCTGAAGTCGGTTACCTACGAGCTGGCGGGATATTATGCCGTGGCGTTGCCAGCTTTAGGCTCGGAGTTGGATTTTACGTTTATCGCCGGCACCTACCGCCAGGCGGATGGCGTGAATCGTGCGGTGCCAGCGGTGAAGGCACGGGGCGATTATTGGTTGGCGGGGGTCGCGGCGCCCTTCGCGATTAGTCGCGAGGCGAAGTTTACGGTGGGGTTGGCCTTCACGGAAGGGCGTCAGGTCGTTGTCGATCAAGGCAACTCGGCGCGGACGCCGGATCCTTTAGCGGTGGGTCGCGGAGTGGTCACGCTGAGTTATACGTGGTCGTTTTGAGGACCAAGTTCTGAGGCGAAGTGGGCTGGCGCGCGAACGCCGTCGGAGCGACCGCGTTGAGCGCGCGACGGGGTGGGCCGGGCGGTTCGGTGCGGTCGTTTTGAGAAAGCGCAGTTTAAGGCCGGGTTGGTGCTGGGTCGCGAGTTGGGCGGATGGGCCAGCGGCGGTGCGCGAGGGGACCGGGTAAAATTCGTGACCGATCGTGATTTTCCGCGCGCGCGGCGTCGATTTTTAGCAACGCGTTTTATTTTCTTTTAAAAATCGAACTGGATTCTGCCACGGGGGTGCGCGAACGTCTACGCTTATGAAAGTCGGCATTGTTGGTGCCTCCGGTTATTCTGGAGAGGTGTTGGTTAAATTGCTGCTGGGGCACCCTCGGGTGACGCTGGCGGCGGTGACTTCGCGCAGCCAAGCGGGGAAGGCTTTGGCGACCGTGATCCCCTCGCTACGGGGGGCGGATCGCGGTCTGCGATTCGTTGACTCTGATGCGGTGGCGCTCGCGGCGAGTGATCTTGATCTCTTTTTCCTGGCGTTGCCGCACGGGGCCGCCGCGGCATATGCGAAGGTATTGGTCGCGGGCGGCAAGCGGGTCATCGACCTGAGTGCCGACTTTCGCATCGCGGATGTGGCGACCTATCAAAAATATTATGGGGAGCACCCTGCGCCGGAGTTGTTGGCGGCGGCGCGGTTTGTGTTGCCGGAGTTGACGGCCCCTGAGTGGAAAACCGAGGCCAAGCTGATCGCCGCCCCTGGTTGCTACCCGACGAGTATGTTGGTTCCGTTGGTCCCCTTGTTAAAAGCCGCGGTCATCAGTCGCGAACACATTGTGGTCAACGCCTACAGCGGCGTGAGCGGGGCCGGGAAGAAGATCGAAGAGATGTACCTGTATGTTGAACGTGCGGAAAGCATCAAGGCTTACGGACTCGTCAAGCACCGCCATCTGGCGGAGGTGGAAGAGCAACTCGCGCTGCATACGGGCGCGAACATTGTGATCCAGTTTAATCCGCACCTCGCACCGATGCGTCGGGGCATTGCGACGACGATTACGGTACCGGCGGCGGCGGGGGCCACCTTGGCGCAACTTTATGCGACGTGGCGCGAAGCTTACGCGGGGCGGCCGTTTGTGCAGATCCTACCGACGGGCGAGAGTCCGGATACGGCGCAGGTGGTGGGTACGAACCGGGTGGACATGTCGGCGGTGCACGATCCGCGCACCGGAAATTTTGTGATTACTGTGGCGGAGGATAACCTGATGAAAGGAGCGAGTGGCCAAGCCGTGCAGATTATGAATCTTTGGTGTGGGTTCGAGGAGACCGCCGGGCTCATCTGAGCTCGCCGGTGGCTGATTTGCGCAGGCGTGGCGGCAAGGCCGTGCCCGAACCGCCGGGCTCAGCTGCGGTAATCGGCGTTTTCGCTGATGTACTCGTGCGTGAGGTCTCCGCCGATGACGGAGGCGGAGGCGGCGCCGTTGCCGATATCGATCTCCAGCTCCACGGAACGTTCGTGGGGAGGAAAATCAATTGGGGCTGAGAAAATGCCATCGGGCGAGGGGGCGCTCTGGTAGAGTTCGGCAGCCTTGAGGTGAGCCACGAGGGCCGACTCCTTGGTGGGGTCGAGTTGAAACACGCCGTCGGCGAAGATTTTCACGCCACCCATGTGCGCGCTGAGCTTGGAGAGATTCGTGCCCGGGGCGTGCGCGCCGACGTACTTGCCGATCGCTTGGATGAGGCGACCCACGTTGGGATCGTTGCCCGCCACTGCGCATTTAAAAAGCGGGCCGTTGACGACCGCCTTGCCCAAAGCGCGGGCGAGACCGAGGCTCGCGGTGTTTTTAACGGTGACGCGGATCACGTGCCGAACGCCTTCGCCGTTGCGCACGACGTCCTCGGCGAGATCGCGGCACACCTGGTGGAGACCGCGCTCGAAGGTGCTCCAGTCATTGAACGGTACCCGGCCCGAGGAAAGAGCGACGACGGTATCGGACGTGCTGGTGTCGCTGTCCACGCTGATGGCATTGAAACTCGCGTCGACGGCGCGGGCGAGCATGGGCCGAAGTTCGGCCCGCGGGACGGCAATATCCGTGAGGATGTAGACGAGCATCGTCGCCATGTTCGGCTCAATCATACCCGCACCTTTCGCGATGCCCACGATGCTTCCCGCGCCGACTTCCGCGCGGCGGATCTTGGGGTAGAGGTCGGTTGTGACGATGCCCTCCGCCGCTGGGAGAATGGAGCCCCCCGCGAGTGCGCGGGCGGCGGCCGGTAGTTCGCTGATCATTGCCTCGACGGGGAGTCGCCAGCCGATCACGCCGGTCGAACTGGGTAGAATTTGCGCGGAGGTGAAGCCGAGGGCCTGAGCCGTGGCCGCACAGATCTTTTCCGAGGCATCGACGCCACCGGGGGCGCAGACGTTGGAAATTTTATTATTAATGATGACGGCGCCTATCTTGGGCTCGGCGAGCCGCTGGCGACCGATGAGCACGGGCGCGCCGGGGAAAGCGTTCCGGGTGAACATGGCCGCGAACGCCGTGGTGGGCTCGTCGAGGGCGAGCAGGGTCAGGGTCATCTGGGCCGGCTTCGGGGCCTCGTGCGGAGTGAACTTAAAACGAGTACAGCCGACTCGAAACCCCGCTGGGAGCGCCGCTTGGCTCGCGAGCCAAGCGCGATGTTCGTCGCGATGCGTGAAGGTGAGATTCGTACTGGGCACGCGAGAGGAGTGGGACGAGTGGGCCGCGGAGTGAAGAAAAATTTGCGCGACAAAATGGGCGCGCCGCCAAGTGCAGGCGCGGGCGCTCGCACGAAACCGACGCGGCGGTGAAAATTTTTATGGAAATGCGCGCGGGGTGTGCCTTATTGCTAGGCTTTCACTGCAACTGTGCGCATTATTTTTTTCCATCAGTCCACGCCCGATCGTTCGTGTCCTCCACTTTGATGAATGTTTCTGAAGTTACCGCCAAGTCGAAGGTTCTGCTCGAGGCGCTCCCTTACATCCAAGATTTTCGCGGGTCCACGTTTGTCATCAAATATGGTGGCAGCTTTATGGATGACCCCGATCCCGTGGTGCGCATGCGGGTCGCCTTCGACATCGCTTTTCTAGCGGCGGTGGGGATCAACGTCGTCGTGGTGCACGGCGGTGGCAAGGCCATCACGAAGGCGATGGAGAGCTCCGGGCTCAAAGCGAATTTTGTGAACGGTCTCCGCGTGACCGACGAAGCCACGATCAACGTGGTAAAGAAAACTCTGGATGAGATTGTGAACAAAGAAGTCTGTGCGGCTTTGGTCATGGCCAAAGGTAAGCCCAAGGGATTGCCTGGTGATACGGTGCTGGTGTGCCAGAAGTTGACCGAGGACGACGACGGTAACCCCGTTGATCTAGGCTACGTGGGCGATGTCACCGAGGTGAAGGTGAAGTTGATAAAAAAAGAGATTGGCGATGGGTTTACCCCAGTGATTTCGCCGGTCGCAGAGGGCTATGATGGCAAGCCGTACAACGTGAACGCAGATTTGGTCGCGGGCCGGGTCGCGAGTGCGCTGCGGGCGAGGCGTTTGGTTTACATGAGTGATGTCCCCGGGTTGCTTTCCGTCCCGTCGAACCCGGACAGTCTCATCTCGACGCTTAAGATTAGCCAAGTTGACGAGCTCAAGAAAAAGGGCGTGATCGACAAGGGCATGCGGCCGAAGGTGCAGAGTGCGGTTCGGGCGTTGGCGGAAGGGGTGCAACGCGTGCATTTTATTGATGGCCGCTTGCCGCACTCGCTCCTGCTCGAGATATTTACCGATCGCGGCATCGGCACCGAAATTGTCCACGGCTAGGGTCGCGCCTCCGTTTTGTAATGCGCGGCCGGCCGAGCCCTTGATCGTTAAAAGACGCTGCGCTGGTCGCCCATGAACGCATTTTGAACATGATCCCTCCTGCAATCGCTCGGACGAACACCGCTGATCTCTACGACGCCCACGTGATGAAGAACTACGCCCGCGCGCCGCTCACGCTGGTGCGCGGTCAGGGTGCGCAGGTCTGGGACGACGCGGGGCAGGTGTATCTCGATTTCACCTCGGGCATTGCGGTCAGCGCCCTTGGGCATTGCCATCCGCACTGGGTGGCGGCCGTACAGCGGCAGGCGGCTCAGTTGGTGCACGTCAGCAATCTCTTTCGCCATCCGCTCCAAGCGGATTTAGCGCGGCGCCTCGTCGGTTACGCGGGGCCGGGTCGGGTATTTTTTTGTAACAGCGGGGCGGAGGCCAACGAGGCTTTGATCAAGTTGGCGCGTCTTCACGGCATGGAAAAATCGGGAGAGGAGGGCAAGTGTTACAAAATCATTTGCGCCCAAAATGCTTTTCACGGCCGGACCTTTGGCGGGATGAGCGCGACTCCCCAAGAGAAAATTCAAAAAGGGTTTCGGCCGCTGGTCGCTGGTTTTGTCTTCGGCGAACTCAATAACCTCGATTCGTTTGCCGCCTTGATTGACGACACGACGGCGGCGATTTTCGTGGAGACAATTCAGGGCGAGGGAGGAATTAATCCCTGCCAGCCGGAGTTCCTCAGCGGTCTCCGGCGCCTCTGTGATCAGCATAATCTGTTGCTGCTCCTCGACGAGGTGCAGTGCGGGATTGGGCGCACGGGGCGGTTTTTTTCCTACGAGCACGCGGGCATCACGCCCGATGCGATCGGGATGGCGAAGGGGCTCGGGGGCGGTTTCCCGATCGGCGCGGTTTGGGTGGGCGCGCGCTTCGCGGAGTTGTTTCATCCCGGCAACCACGGCACGACCTTTGGGGGCACGCCACTCGCGTGCGCGGCCGCGCACGCCGTTTTGGATGTGCTCGAGCAGGAAAAAATCATGGAGCAGGTTCGTGCGCAAAGCGCACCGTGGCACGAGAGCCTTCGCCAACTCGTCGTCGATTTTCCGCGACAGGTCTTGGCGGTGCGGGGACAGGGGTACCTCGTGGGCGTGCAGGTGGCGGGTGATCCCGCGCCCCTCTTGGCGGCCATGCGCTCGCGTGGTCTCCTCGCGCCGAGCGCGGGCGGCAACGTCGTTCGCCTCCTCCCTCCGCTCACGGCGACAGCAGAGGAACTCGCGAAATCAGTGGAAATTTTCCGGGCTGTGCTCGCGACCAGCGGCTGATTGCCCGACGCGCCCCGGTGACTTTCTGAGCACGCGAGGGCCTTGCCTTCATTTTCGACTCGTAGAGCGGCAATCCGCCGATTTAGCGTCCCCCGCTTCCGATGAAGCACTTCCTCAAAGAAACCGATTTCGAACGTGCGGAGCTGCCGAAATTATTTGCCTTGGCCCGTGAGTTAAAGAGGAAACGCGGCCAGCGCGGCGTCCCCCTGCCGCTGAAGGGGCAGACGTGGGCGCTGATCTTTGCCAAGGCGTCGACCCGGACGCGCGTGTCGTTTGAAGTCGGTATTCACGAGCTGGGGGGGCATCCGCTTTTCCTGAATAAGAATGATATTCAGATTGGTCGGGGCGAGACGATCGAGGACACCGCCCGGGTGCTGTCGCGCTTTGTGCACGGTCTGATTGTGCGCACGTTTGACCACAGCGAGGTCGAGCGCTTGGCGGCGGCGGGAAGCGTGCCGGTGATTAATGCGCTCACGGATTTTCTGCATCCCTGCCAGATTTACTCGGATGCGTTTACCCTGGCGGAGCGCTGGGCGCAGGGCACCAGCGGGGTCAAATTATTCGGCTCCTTGCGAGGCCGCAAAATCACTTTCGTTGGCGATACTGCCTGCAACATGGCCTACTCTTGGGTCCTCGGCGCCAATCTTTTCGGGATGAAGGTCGCTCTCGCGGGGCCCAAGGGTTTTGCCCCGACGCCGGCCTTCGATGCGTTTTTGGCAAACGCCGGCTTCCCCGGTGGCTATGAATTTTATACCGATCCGATCGCGGCCGTGCGCGGGGCGGACGTCGTCTACACGGATGTTTGGGTCAGCATGGGTAAAGAAGAAGAGCAAGCGGCCCGTCTCCGGGTCATGGCGCCTTACGCGGTGACGGGCAAGCTGTTGGCCGCGGCCAAGCCAGACGCCCTGTTCATGCATTGTTTGCCAGCTCACGAGGGCGAGGAAGTGATGCCGGAAGTGTTGGCGAATCCACGCTCGATAATTTTCGACCAAGCAGAAAACCGTCTCCACATGCAGAAGGCGATTCTGACGCAATTGGTCGCGCAGCGGCGGTAAGCGTGGCGAGTGGCGAACCCCAAGGGGGCGTGGCCCGCGTTGGTCACGCGCTTTGGTCACGCGGCTTCTGGCGGTTTCGTCTGCGCCGCGCGCCAGCTCTCGGGAAGGGACGCTTGTCCCCAACTTTTTTACCGGGGGCGGCTGGCTGCGGCCGGCGAAGTTCCGCGGCGTCTCGTGGTTTTGCCCGGTCCGCATCCGCGCGGGGGCGGCACGGCGGGATCAGGCATTCAAATAAAAGACCTCGGGGTTGCCCCGCCCCGCTAAGCAGCGGCCGCGGGCGGCATTTTATTCGGGAACTCGCTGGGGCCATCCAGGCCAGCTGATGGAGAAATCAATGGTTTTTTATTTTGCGCGCCGCGCCGTCGGCGTGCACAGACTTTACGCTCATCCATGAAAATCGTTCTCGCATACTCGGGCGGCCTCGACACGTCCGTCATCGTCAAATGGCTCAAGGAAACGTACGACGCGGAGATCGTCACGTTTGCGGCCGACGTCGGTCAAGAAGAGGAGCTCAAAGGGCTCGACAAGAAGGCCCTGAAGACCGGCGCCTCCAAGCACTACACTCTCGATTTGGTCGAGGAATTCGCCAGCGATTTCATCTATCCGATGATTCGGGCCAACGCGATTTACGAGGGTCAGTATTATCTCGGCACCTCGATCGCCCGCCCGCTCATCGCCAAGGCACAAGTCGCCATCGCGAAGAAGGAAAAGGCCGACACGGTTGCGCATGGCGCCACCGGCAAGGGCAATGATCAATGCCGTTTTGAGCTGACGTACATGGCCCTCGCCCCGCAGCTCCAGATCATCGCGCCCTGGAAGATGGAAGCTTATCGTGAGTTGTTTCCTGGCCGCGCGGAGATGATCGCCTACTGCGCCGAGCACAAGATTCCGGTCGAGGCTTCGCTCAAGAAGCCGTACTCGATGGATCGCAACCTGCTCCATATTTCATACGAGGCGGGTATTCTTGAGGATCCCTGGTTCGATCCGACGACCGCGGAAAACAAGGCGATGTTCAAACTTTCCGTCGCTCCCGAAGATGCGCCCGACAAGGCGGAATATGTTGAGCTCGATTTCGTGAAGGGGGATTGCGTGGCCGTGAACGGCAAGACGCTGACGCCCGGTGGTGTGCTCAAGGTGCTCAACCAGCTTGGTGGGAAGCACGGCATTGGCCGCGTCGATCTCGTTGAAAATCGTTTCGTCGGGATGAAGTCACGCGGCGTTTACGAAACCCCCGGCGGTACGATCCTGATGCAGGCCCACCGGCAGGTGGAATCACTCACGCTCGACCGAGAGGTCTTGCACCTGCGCGACGGTTTCATCCCGAAATACGCCGAGCTGGTTTACAACGGCTTCTGGTTCGCCCCGGAGCGCGAAATGCTTCAGGCGATGGTTGACGAGAGCCAGCGCTTCGTCACCGGCACGGTCCGCCTAAAACTTTACAAGGGCAACATCATCACCTGCGGCCGGAAGTCGAAGTATTCACTTTACGATGACAAGATCGCCTCGATGGAAGGGGTGAAGAGCTGGTATAATCAGAGCGATGCGACCGGTTTTATTCGTCTCAACGGTTTGCGCCTTCGCGCCCGCAATCTCGCGCAGGGTGGGCCCAAGGTCGCGGCGCGGCGTTAAAATCTGACTTGGATTTTGGCCGGTAAAATCGGGTGGGAGGCCTCCTCGGGCAGGGAATTTCCGAGGAGATTTTCCTTGGGTCGCCCGCTGGTTATCCGCCGCCCGGAGCCAGATTTTATTTTTTGGCCGGACTCGGCGGGCGCGGGATTTTCGGAGGAGCGCGGGTGGGTGGAGCGGGCCGGCCCGATCCCGGGCGTCACGTGCGCGCGTGCCTCGACGAGGCGGGGGGCGAGGGTACGGCACGGCTCGCCAAGGTGGAAAAATCGCGGCCTAAAATCGTCCGCTGACACCGACGGTGATCGTCGTTCCCGGGTAGCTGAGGCTCTGGATCTGATCGGGGAGACCGCGGTAGAGGAATTGCGGCACGTTGGTGAGATTGTCCGCGTCGAGCGTCAGGCTGAGCGCTGACCGGACCTGATACGCGAGGCCGAGGCTGATGAGGTTACGTTCGAAGCGGTAGATGTTGCGACCGGCGTTCGCAGCGGAATAGCTCGTGAGATAGGTGCTCGTATAATTGGCCAGCAACCGCGTGCTGAAGGCGCGATAACGCCAGGAGAGGCTGGCGTTGGCGCTGCGCGGAATGAAGCCCGCCACCTGGCCGGTCGTGAGGTTGGCTCGCCCGCCAAAATCACCGTGCGTATCGAGGGCGGTAAAATTAACCAAGCCGCTCAGGCCTTTGAGGAAACCGGGTAGAAACGTGAATTGCTGTTGGTAGCTGAACTCCCAGCCCTGCACGATCGCCGTGCCGGCGTTGGCTGCCCGCAGCAAAGAGAAACCGGCGTACTCGCCGTTATAGCCGTTGCCAGTGCCCGTCCCCACCGTGCCCGCGACGATGCCGCTCACGATGTAGTCCTTGATCGTTTTGTGAAACCATCCGACCGAGAGCGCGCCGACTGGCTCGAAATAATATTCGAGCGAAGCATCCCAGTTTTGCGCGGTCTGCGGCAACAGCGCCGGGTTGTTGACCGTGAGGGTTTGGGTGGACTCGCCCGCGGTTTCGTTGGGGAGCGCGTTGTTGAACGACGGGCGGCCGAAGCTCGTTGACCAGCTGAGCCGCGCCTTGACGCTTGGATTCACCTCGTGGGTGAGGTGGAGGCTGGGAAACGATTTGGTGTATCGGCCGCTGATCTCTCGCCGGCTGTTCGCGTAATCCCGCTGGGCGGCGCCCACGGGATCGGCCAGTTGCTCCGCCGCGGTGCTGGCGGTCCGGGCGCGGACGTAGCCCTCGCTCGCCGTATCCGTAATTTCGCTACGAACGCCGCCGACGAAACCGGTACGCCCCAGCCACCCTTCGCGACCCAGGCGGCCCTCGGTCATTAGATAGCCGGCGGTAACTGTCTCGGTGACCGCCCGCGTGGCGGTAAATTTCGTCTGCTCGCGGAAATAGAGGTCCTCTCGCCAGAGTGAGGGGTTGATGACTTCGCGTGCGCGGATAAAATGAGACGCCTCCCATTGCGGGAGGCGGCGGCCGGTCTTAACCGTGTCCCACATGAGTAGCGACGGCTCGGCCGGCAGCGGGCCGGTGCCGGTGTAGCTCCAGCGCCGCGAAAGGCTGTTTTCCGCCACGACTTGCTCGCGCCAGTGAAAGCCGCTTTTGAGAAAGATCGGGCGACGCCCCGGCAGCGCGTAGCGGAAATCGCCGCGCAGCTCGGTCACCTCGTGATCGTTTTCGTTGTTCCCGTTAGTAAGTCCGTTGGCGGGCGAACGATAGTTGGCGGCGTTGGTGAAATCGGGTCCTTCCGTCTGGATGAAGCGCGGATAGAGGTCTGACTGAGTACGATCGAGAATCCAGCCAATGCCGGTGAGGCGATTGATGAGGATGCCGCCCTCGCCGTTGCCAATATCAATATGCGTGCGGGTATACCGAGCGCTGTACTCGAGCGACCACGGCCCCCACTTTTGCTCGGCGCCGACGTCAGCCCGGCGCATCCGGTTGAAGAAGTTATTTGGCCCCGTCATGGTGATATCAATCGTCGATCCGGGGGTGGCGCGGACCTGCGTGATGCGATCCGTATAGCCGGGCAGAATGCCGGCCGTACCGGTTGTGCCGACGGTTTGTGCGGTAAACGCCCGGGTGTCGTACTGGCGCCGATAAACTTCCGAATGGTCGATGTAGAGGGCGACAAACGTGAGCTTGGTGTTCGGCGATAAACGATAGTCGGCCCGTGCGTTCACATTCTTCTGCCGACGGTGATTGAACGTGTCGGAGGTGCGGTAGTCCCAAAGGTAGGCGGGTCCGGTGGTGGTCGTCTGGTAGTCCCGCGTGGTGTTGAACCAGCCGAGCGCAACTTCGCTGTCGAAGACATTGACCGCCACGCCGAGGTTGCGCTCGCCGCCGTTCACGGCGAACACTTCTTGGTAGGCGACGTTGCCAAGCGCGTGGGTGCGGCGTTGCTCGCGCAAGGGAATTTGCTGGGTGAAGGCGGGCGCGATGCGGGCCGAGAAGTTGTAGGCGACGCGGCGTTTTTCCCGCATGCTCAGCGGTGAACGGCTCTTGAAATTGATCGTGCCGCCGAGCGAGTCGGCCCCCTTGTCGGGCGTGTGCCCTTTCGTCAGCTCAACTTGGTCAAACATCGATCCTGCCAGGTAATTGGTGTTTGTCGCCCGGCCCATCGCGCCTTGGGTCGTGATCATGGCCCCGTCCATCGTCACGACGTTCAGGCCGGGTTGCATCCCGCGGATGGTGAAGCCACTGAGCTCGCCGCCCGCGCCGATGTTGCCGGCCAGACCTGGCAGACGGATGGCCACCTCGCCGGCGTTCATGTTGGGCAGGTTGCCGAATGAATCCATCGCCGCGATGTTCTTCAGATTGGGCGCGTTGCGCTGTGCGGTGATGGCGGCGGCGTCACCTTCGCGCTCACCGGTGACCTTGAACTGGTCCATCTGGTAAATCGCGGTGGTAAGATCGAAATTCTGCACGGTCCGCTGGCTCGCGACCAAGGTGAGCGCGCGGCGCACCGTATCGAGGCCGAGATAGGACACGACCACTTCGTGCGTGCCGGGCGGCAGCGCCGCGAAAGCGTAGCGACCGGTTTGATCGACCAGCGTCGTGACCCCGAGTGCCGGCAACTCCACCCGGGCGCCCTCCAGGAGATTACCCGTCGCGGCGTTGCTGACCGAGCCGGTGAGTGCGCCAGTCTCCGCGGCTTGAACGAAGCGTGGCAGCAGTACCAGCGAGAGGAGGCAGAGGAGCAGCCCAGGCTGATTAATTACGCGCGGACCAACCCACGCGACTCGAGCAACTGGAGGGATATTCATAGGGGAAAGGGAGTCATTGCCAGGAAACTGGATTTGCGGGGGGGAGGGGGTTATTCTGCAGGCTGCGCGGTGTTTATACTTGGATCGGAACCGTCGCGTGGTCACGAATGCCGACTGCTGGGACCTCGGACATTGCAATCAGCGGACTGACCCCGTCCAGCGCTTTCTCCCCACATGAAAAAAATCTCCCGGCGTTCCTTCCTATTTAAATCAACCGCGCTGGCCGGAGTCGGCCTCGCCGCCGGTGGGCTGCGCAGCTCGGCGTGGGCCGCGCCAGCCGGGGCCAACGAGGCGGTGCGTCTTGGGGTTATCGGCTGTGGGGCCAAGGCGCAGGCGCACATCAAGCAGCTGATGATGCGGAAAGACGTGCGCGTCGTTGCGCTTTGCGATGTTGATCCGAAGCAGATGGCGAAGGCGCAGGCAGGTTTGAAGGCGGGGACGCCGCCGCCGTTTACCAGCACGGATGCGCGGGCGGTCCTGGCACGGGCGGAGGTCGATGCGGTGCTCATCGTGACGCCGAATCATTGGCATGCGTTGCTTACTGTATGGGCGTGTCAGGCGGGCAAGGATGTCTACGTCGAGAAGCCGATGAGCCATACGGTATGGGAGGGGCGCAAGATGGTGGAGGCGGCGGCGAAATACGGGCGCATCGTGCAGGTGGGGACGCAGTATCGTTCCGAGGACGGGCTCGCGGCGGGAATCAAGTTTTTGCAAGAAGGCGGACTCGGGAAAATAAAATATGTTCACGCGCCCTACTATGGAAAACGTGACGCGATTCCGCGCCGGGCGCCGTGGTATCCGGACTGGATGAACTACGATGTGTTTTGCGGGCCAACGCCGGTGCTGCCGCTGGAGCGGGACGAGTTGCACTACGACTGGCACTGGTCGTGGGCGACGGGCAACGGCGAGTTGGGCAACAACGGCGTGCACATCCTTGATGTGGCGCGGCGGATGGTGCGAGCGGACGGACCACCGAAGCGCGTGCTTGGGCTCGGCGGGCGCTTCGTGCACGACGATCCGGCGGAGACACCGAATGCGCAGATCGCGGTTTACGACTACGACGTGGCGCCGGTGATTTTTGAGGCGCGTGGGCTGCCGGCGAAACCCGGCGTTAGCTACATGGACCAGGCGGGCGGGCTGCGCGTGGGTGTGGTGGCGCACTGCGAGGGCGGCACGCTGGCTGGTTTGATCGGTTGCACAGCGAACGATCCGAGCGGCAAGGTGATTAAGAAATTTCCCGGTGAAGGCGGCGTGGTGGCGCACATGACGAATTTTTTGGATGCGGTGCGGAGTCGTCGCACGCAGGACCTCGCAGCGTCGGCTGAAATCGGGCACGCCTCGGCAGCGATGTGCCACTTTGGAAATATTTCGATGCGGGTCGGGGTTCCCGCCACGCAAAACGAGATCGCGAGTGCGCTGGGAGCGATGCCGGCGGCTGCGGCGGTGGCGAAATCGATGGGCGACCATCTCGCGGTTCACAGTGTCGATCTGGCTAAACGCCCGCTCACGCTCGGGCCGTGGATGGATATCGAGGCCAACGGCGACGGGATTGCGCGAGTGTCGTCGGGCGTGGAAGGCGCACTTGAGCGGGCGCGCTACTTCCTGCAGGAGACGCAGCGTCCGCCCTATGTGATTCCGGAGACGGTGTGAGGCGCGCGATGAAGACCATGCGCGTTGGGTTTCGCGGGGTGATCTTGGGGCTGCTGATGGTGGTCGCACTGCGCGCGGCGGAGCCGTCGGTGGCGGTCGGCGTGGCGAGGATTGATATCACGCCGGAAATGCCGATCCGCCTTTCCGGATATCAGTCGCGACCAGCGGAGGCCACGCGGGTGGAAGTACCGATGACGGCGCGGGCGCTCGCGATCGGGTCGGATGCGGATGGTGCGGTGGTGATCGTGACGGCGGAAGTGATCGCGGTGAGCGAGGCCATCAGCGAGGCAGTGGCAGCCGGGGTGCGGGCGAAATATCCTGCCCTAACTCGCGAACGAATCGCAGTGTGCGCGACGCACCAACACACGGGGCCGGCGATTGCGGGCACCATTCCCTTTATGTTCTCGCGGGATTTGCCCGCGGACGAGACGGCGCGGATTGAGCGTTACACGGCGATGCTGCAGCAGAAACTTATTTCGGTGGCGCTGGCGGCACTCGCTAATCGGCAGCCGGCGCGGCTCGCTTGGGCGCAGGGCAAGGCGGAGTTCGCGGTGAACCGCCGGCTGATCGTCGACGGCAAGCACACCGGTTACAAAGCGACGCCGGGCGGACCAGTAGATCATGCTTTGCCCGTGCTGCGGGCGGTGGACGAGCGTGGCGGCGTGCGCGCCGTGTTGGTGAACTACGCGTGCCATTGCACCACCCTCAAGGGCGGCGACAACTATGTGCATCCCGATTGGGCCGGCGAGGCGGCAAAGCGCATCGAGGGCGCGAACGCGGGCGCGTTGGCGCTCGTCGCGATTGGCTGTGGGGCAGATTCGGATCCGCAGCCGCGTGGGCTGCCGGCGGTGGCGACGAATGGAAAAACGGTGGCCGATGAAGTGGCGCGCGTGATGGCCGGCGAAATGCGGTCCGTGGGCCGAGTGACGAGCGCCGCGTTTCGGCGCATTGAACTCCCGCTCGGCCGATCAGTGCCGAGGGAAGAACTCGAGGCGCGGCTCAAGGGAAAACCGAACGTGGCCTATGCGGCGGCGCAGTTTTTACGGACACTCGACGACGGAAATCCTTTGCCATCGGCGGTGCCCTATCCGGTGCAGGCGTGGGCTTTTGGCGGAGATTTCGCGATGGTGTTTCTCGGCGGGGAAGTGGTGGCCGACTACGCGTTGCGTTTGAAGCGCGAGCTGGGCGTTTCGCGCTTATGGGTGAATGCCTACTCAAACCACGTGCCGTGCTACATTCCCTCGCGGCAAGTGCTCAAGGAAGGCGGTTACGAGGCGGACAACGCGATGGATTATTACGGCTGGCCGACACGTTTGGCCGATGAGACCGAAGACCGAATCGTGCGCACGGTGTACGACGTGTTGCCTGCCGATTTTCTGAAGGGATCGCCGCGATGAGTCGCTGGTGGCGCGTGGGCGCGTGCGCCGTCGTGGGATTGGTCCCGACCGCGCTGGCTTACCATTGCTAGGAAACTGGATTTGCGGGGGGGAGGGGTTTATTCTGTAGGCTCCGCGGTGTTCATATTTGGATCGGAACCGTCGCGTGGTCACGAATGCCGACTGCTGGGACCTCCGACATTGCAATCAGCGGACTGACCCTGTCCACCTGGCCCCCAGAATCATCGTCTTGCTCACGGAGCGGCCGACATGGCGCAGGAGGAACGCGAGCAGTGAAAACTCGCGCGGCTGCAGCTCGACCGGGTTCCCCGCGCAGGAGACTTCACGGGTGACGAGATCCAATGTGACATCGCCCGCCGTGAGTTTTTTCGTTTCGGGCGACGACGTCGCGCGGCGGATGAGCGCCTGCACCCGCGCGACCAGATCCGAAAACGCGAACGGTTTCGTGAGGTAATCGTCGCCGCCGGCCTGAAGCCCGCGCACCCGATCGTCGACCGAACTCTTCGCGCTCAGGAACAACACGGGGAGCGGCCGGCGCGCCGCGCGGATCCGGCGCACGAGGCTGATGCCGTCGAGGTGCGGGAGCATCACGTCGACGATGGCGGCGTCGTAATCGGTTGACTGCGCCAGCGCGAGGCCGGTCTCGCCATCGGGGGCGTGGTCGACGGCATAGCCGGCCTGTTTCAGGCCGCGCACGACGAACGAGGCCATCTTGGCATCATCTTCGACGACGAGGACGCGCATGAGTGGAGAGCGGTGAGCGTCGGCCGACTCCGGGCCGGGGTCGGGTGAAGAGTTGGGCGAACGCGCGCCCGTCGCGCTTATTTCTTTTCGCCCGGTGCCGGCGGCGCGCTGATCCGCACCGTCGGGTAGGTGATCTTGAGCTGATCGAGATACGTTTCATACCGCGACGAGTCGTAGTAGAATTTTTTCATCCGCTCGCGATACTCGGCCATGATCTTGACGTTCAGCGAAGTGGCCGGCTGGTCGGTGGGAGCGATCAGGGGCCGATATTTCACGGTCTTCGTCTGTTCGTCGCGGAAGTAGCTCCAGGATTTTTCCACCATGGCAGGGGTCGTCAGGAGGTCGAGCATCGTCATCGCCAGGACCTTGGCGCCGGCGGTCGTGCCCTTGTGCGCGATGGGTGTGGCCATCGCAATCGCGTTCGCCCAGTTGTGGCCGGGGAGGTTCGGGATGTTGGCGGGGTAGTTGAGGACAACGGTCGGCACGTTCCACGACACGTCGCCGATGTCGTCGGAGCCGCCCGTGCGATCGGCCTCGGTCGCGGGGCCGCGCAGGCCGCGGAGTTGGACGGCCAGGCCGCTGGTCGGCGCCTTGATCTCGCCCTGGAGCGACTTCGCGAGCTTCTGATCGGCTTCGCTCCATTGGGGCAGCCCGACCTGCTTGATGTTTTCGTTCATGGCCTCGGCGACGGGGCGGTTGAAGTGCCCGGGCCACGCGCTGCCGAGCACCCGCGAACTCACGCTGGTGTTCGACATCATCGCCGCGGCCTGCGCCATCGTGTTGCCGATCTCGCGCAGTTCGACGATGTGCTCGTAGTCGAGCTCGCGGAAAAAATACCACACGCTCGCGTTCATCGGGACGACGTTGGGTTGATCGCCGCCGTTGGTGATCACGTAATGGGAGCGTTGCTGGAGGCGCAGATGTTCGCGGCGGTAATTCCAGCCGACGTTCATCAATTCCACCGCATCGAGTGCGCTGCGTCCGCGCCAAGGGGCGCCGGCGGCGTGGGCGCTCTCGCCCTTGAACGAATACTCGACGGAGATCAGACCGGTGTTGGGCCCGGTGCCCCACGAGACCTGGAGGTTGTTGCCGACGTGGCTGAAGATCGCGACGTCCACGTCTTTGAAATAGCCGTCGCGCACCAGGAACGCCTTTCCACCGAGCTGCTCCTCGGCCACGCCCGGCCAGAGCTTGATCGTGCCGGGAAGTTTCGCGGCCTCCATGATGCGCTTCACGGCGAGTGCGGCGGTGATGTTGAGCGGCTGGCCGGAATTGTGGCCTTCACCGTGGCCGGGGGCGCCCTCGATCAGCGGATCGTGATAGGCGACGCCGGGTTTCTGCGAGGCCTGCGGGATGCAGTCGATGTCGGAACCAAGCGCGATGACCGGCCTGCCCGAGCCCCACGTCGCGCTCCAGGCGGTGGGCATGCCGGCGATGCCGCGCTCGATGCGGAAGCCCTCTTTTTCGAGGAGACCGGTCAGGTAGTTTGAGGTTTCGATTTCCTGGAACCCTAGCTCCGCGAAACTGAAGATCGTGTCGACCATGACCTGCGTCTGCTTCTTCATCGCCTCAACGTCCTTGACGACCTGCGTCTTGAATTCCGCGGAGGCACCGGAAGGTGCGTTCGCGGCGGGCGCCGGGCCGGGGAGCACCAGCGCAAGGCTGAGGGTGAGGACGGAGCGGGGGGAGGCGGAGAGAAACGGAAACGGAAACATGGTGGGAGTGGGTTATTGCTAGGAAACTGGATTTGCGGGGGGGAGGGGTTTATTCTGCAGGCTCCGCGGTGTTTATACTTGGATCGGAACCGTCGCGTGGTCACGAATGCCGACTGCTGGGACCTCCGACATTGCAATCAGCGGACTGACCCCGTCCACCTGGCCCCTTATAATTCCGTCTTCCTGTGAGTTCTGAGATAGTGTTGAATACCCGCCGCTCTTCTACGCATGAGCAGCAGAGCGCCCCAGATAAGGCCGGGCGCTTTTGCAAGATCAAGGCACAATCCAACGAAACTTATTTCCAGCCAGCGCCAGGGGAGAATATAGGATAATTTTACCTTCACCTGCAGAGGTCGAATGATGCCTCGGCACACTCAAGGATCAACTTGAATAAAAATTTGATATAAGGAGTTCACGAAAACATTGAGCAGGGTTCTTCCAGCCAAGAATTTTTCAGGGACGCTCTTTGAGCATTTCCTGTTAAGCGCTGAGTTGCTGATAAGAGACGAGCGACAGATCCGTGCCCTTGGGCAGGTAGGGGCGGATGCGACCGTTCTGGCTTTCGCAGGTGCCTCGACACCGCGATCGCCAGTCTATTGATTGCTAGGAAACTGGATTTGCGTGGGGAGGGGTTTAAGGGGAGGGGCATGGTGGGATTTGGATGAAGGAGGGGTAAATAAGTCTATTTTGAGAGGGCGGCGGGTTCGGATGAGGCTGGGTCTTTGGGACGGCGGCGGAAAGGGGGATTGCGGGTGCGGTGCAAGGCGCGGCTTGCCGTTTGGGGGACAATCATCGAGGGGGGCACGATGAGCCGAGGCAGGCCTCCGGATTGCTCGGGGTCGAGGCGCAAGGTTTTTTTAATTTTCTCAGGAAGACTCGAGTGCGTCGGCCGGCCCGCCTCCAGCCGTGGGGTCGGCAGGGTCGGCGTCGGCTGAGGGGTGGCGCTGGTCGGCGGGGCGGGTGGGCTCTGTCCAGAAGACCGGTTCGCTCGCGGCGGCGTCGGGCTGGGAGTAGTTGTCGGCAAACAGCTCTGCTTGCCCAGGCGCGTCCGCGGGATCGACGGGTGCGCTTGGCCACGCGCAGCCCGTCTGATCGAAGTCGTCCCGCGGATCCATGACGGCGGCGCGGCAGCGGAGCGATTCGTCATAGATTTTTGGATACAGGAGATCCGCGGGGTCGGGGCGTGGGTCGACCGGATAGGCGGTGCCGGTGCGGGCGTCCACCACGACGGTGCCGGTCGGGGCGGGCGGTCCGTGGGCCCAAGGGTGCTGGTGGGGGCGGGGGAGGTTGAGCGCGGCGAGGAGGGTGGCGATCTCGGTGGTTTTTTTGACGACAGCGATGGGGCGGAGCTGGTCCGGACAGAGTGGGCATTTAAGCGGATCGACGCCCCAGACGTGTTTGATTAATTCGCGCCAGGCGATGCGACGGCGCCGCCGTGGGGGCGGGTGGGGCGCGGCGAAGGGGACGGCGGGGGCGTCGGTAGTGGCCGGCGTCGCGGGGTCGGTGGTGGGGTCTGCGGTGGCGGTGGCGGTAGGGTCGGCGGTGGCGGTGGCGGCGCTGGCACTGGCTTGGGCGGCGGCGAGGGTGCTGGCTTGGGCGGCGGAGGTGCGGAGGCCGCGGGATTTATTACTGTACCAGCCGTAGTAGCGGACTTGGGGGCTGCCCTTGGTGGGCAGATGGGCGAGGAGGGTGGCGATGAAGTTGGGGGCGGTCCAGACTTCGAAGGTGCGGCGGGTGGGCCAGTGGGGAGTGGAGCGGTAGGGGACGCTGGCGGTGGCGGGGTTATAGGTGATTTTTTCGAGGGAAAAGGGTGCGCGCAGGAGATATTCGGCGAGGCGGCGGCGACCGGGGGCATCGTTGGCGGCGAGGTGGGCTTGGCCGGCGTCGAGATTGAAGCCGCGGTGGGACCAGGAGAGGAGGCGGGCGAGTTGGCCGTGGGCCAAGGCGCGGGTGCGGTGGAGTCGTTTGCGAACGGTTTGTCCCCAGAGATCGGCGACGGTTTGCCAACCGCCGGTGGGGGCGAGGTGGAATGTGCCGTCGGGGGGGTGAAGACCCCGGCGGTGGCGATGACGTGGACGTGGGGGTGCCAGAGAAGAAAGTCGCCGAAGGTTTGGACGGCGACGACGAGGCCGGGTTGGCCGTTGGGCTGGCCGGTGCGCAGGCGGAGCCAGGCGGTGAGGGCGGAGTGCGCGGCGAGATAGAGATGGCGGAGGGCGGAGGACGGAGGGCGGAGGGCGGAGGACGGAGGGCGGAGGACGGAGGGCGGAGGACGGAGGGCGGAGGGCGGAGGGCGGAGGACGGAGGACGGAGGGCGGAGGGCGGAGGGCGGAGGACGGAGGGCGGAGGGCGGCGGGCGGAGGGGGGAGGGCGGAGGGCGGAGGGGGGGCGGAGAGGACGGAGGGGTGGCCTCGCAGAGACGGCGGTGAGTCGACGGGTATTGCTCATGGTTAACCGAGCCGTGAGTTGCGGATTGTCGGTTGGGACTTGGGCTCGTGTTGGAGGCCCACGGCAGGGTTCGCTACGCGAAAAGGATTTCAGGGGAGCCGTGACTATATCGCCACCAATTTCCTTGGACACGGGGCAGTAAACCCGAAAGCCAATGAATCCGATGATTGATCCTAATGAAACGAAGCGCACAGCCCAACCCGCCAGGCCGGAGCCCCCGGTGGTGGAGCCGGGCGTTGCGCCCGGCGGAACCG
>CAMDOF010000012.1 GCA_945903465.1 Opitutus sp. GAS368 | reverse complement strand
CGGCAATTGAATTTGTGGCATCCCTCTGCCTTGCCACCGCCCCCGCATCGCTTCAACTTCACATCCGCTCAGTTTTCACCCGCCACGGGCTCTTTTTCGTTCCACTCTTCCCCTCTTTTCTTCCGTGGTGGGTCAGGAGGTCTGAGTCTCGGGCCACCTTTTTATTGCCGGCCCCATGTGAATCGCCTTTCTGAGCGATCGCCACACCAAGACAGGCACCTTTGCTCATCCACGCCTTTTCCTTAGCCTCAACGCTCATTCCGCACCATGTCCGCTCACTCACCCTCGCCTGCTTCGAAACCCAACGGAAAAAAAGGAACCGCGTCCTTCATCGAGCGTTCACTTGAGGGCGCGATTTTCTCTAGTCGCTGGCTCCAAGCCCCACTTTACGCTGGATTGATCATCGCCCAGCTTATTTATGTCTGCCAATTTTTCCGCGAGCTCTGGCACCTCTTTGCGACTTTTTTCGGTCCTGGTAAAATCGAGGATATCAGTACGGGCATTATGATCGGAGTTCTCGGGCTGATCGACGTAGTGATGGTCGCGAATTTAGTCATCATGGTGGTCATCGGCGGGTATGAAACCTTTGTCTCCCGTCTCGATTTGGAAGATAAGGCCGACAAACCCGAGTGGCTGAGCCACGTCAACGCCGGCGTCCTTAAGATCAAGCTCGGCACCGCCCTCATCAGCATCTCATCCATTCACTTGCTCAAAACGTTTATCGAAGTGCGCGAACTGGGCTTCCAAATTCAAAACGATGCGATCAAGTGGCAGGTCGTCATTCACGTCATCTTTCTCGTCTCCGCCATTGTCCTCGCTTGGACCGACCGCATCATGATGGCCGGTTTAAGAGAACAGGCGAAACATTGAAACGCCCGCAGGTTTAGGGCGGCGTCGCCTCGGGTTTAGGGCGGCGGCGCCGCGGGTCCCTTTTTTAGGGCTCACGCCGCCGGGATTGCCGCCGCCTCGAGCTCAGCTCAAAAATTTCAGCGTCGAAGGCGAAGCAAACGCTCACCCGCCGCGTGCAACGTGGCCGGTCGCTTCGCGAAGTTTAGACGCACATACCGGTTTTCCCCGTTCGCAAAAAAACTCGAGCCCGGTACCGGCGCGACGCCGATCTCCCGAGCCATCCAATGCGCAAACTCCACATCGCTCGCGTAGCCGAAGGGCGAGATATCCACCATGACAAAGTACGCGCCTTCCGGCTTGGTATAACCGAGACCGGTCTGGTCGAGATAACCCAGCAACACATCCCGCGAAGCGGCATACTCCGCGGCCAGTTCATCGTAGTAGGTCGCCGGAAAGTTGAGCGCGGTGACCACGGCGTGCTGCAACGGCGCCGCCGCGCCCACGGTAAGAAAATCATGCACCTTTCGCGCCTGAGCGATCACCGCCGGCGCCGCGTGGACGTAGCCCAAACGCCATCCCGTAATCGAGAAAGTCTTCGACAGAGACGAACACATCAGCGTGCGCCCAGCCATTCCGGGTAAGGTCGAGAAATAGGTATGCCGGTGCGGCGGATAAACGATGTGCTCGTAAACTTCGTCGGTGAGGACAAACACATCGAACTCCTCCGCCAACGCGGCGATCTGCCCAAGCTCTTCCCGTGAGAAGACCCGACCACACGGGTTTGATGGATTGCAGAGAATAAATGCCTTCAGGCCACTCGCAAACGCTCGGCGCAACTCCGCCGGATCAAATCGATAATACGGCGGGTGCAATGGGACGTGAACGGCCTGCGCCCCCGTCAAAATCGCGTCCGCATTGTAGTTTTCATAAAAGGGCGAGAAGAGCCCGACTTTGTCGCCCGGATCACACACCGTCATCATCGCCACCATCATTGCCTCCGTCGCCCCGCACGTGATCACCAGTTCACGCTCAGCGTCAATCGGCACCCCCAGACAGCGCCCGAGCTTGGCCCCCAGCGCCCCGCGCAATTCCGGAGCGCCCCACGTGACCGCGTATTGATGACGCTGTGCGTCCATCGCGTCTTTTCCGGCCTGCACCAGCGCCGGCGGCGGATCCCAGTCGGGAAATCCCTGCGCCAGATTGATCGCGCCATAGCGCGTGGCCACACGCGACATTTCGCGAATCAGCGACTCAGTAAAAACTGCCGTACGTTGAGAGGTGCGAGGCATAAGCGGAAAAATTACGATTTCAAGCTGGCGCCCAAAGACCCAGCCACCTCGCAGCTGAGCAGGAGGCGGGCCGGCGCGAACACGCCTGCAGGGCACGAGCAAGGTCGGCGTTGAAAATAAAAGAAGGAGGGGCCGCCAATCGCAGGAGCAGACCGGGAAAGCCGTGAGCAGCGCGGAGCATGAGCGACGTCACTTAACGCCGAATCGGCGCCGCACTCCCACTCGCGACCGTCGGAATCTTTAAAACAACCCCAGGCCGGAGATCGGTCATCGTCCGCATCACATCGCGGTTCATCGCAAAAATATCCTCCATCTTGGTACCGTAACGCTTGGAGATACTGAACAGCGTCTCCTTCGGCGCCACGGTATGAGTACGCCCGGGGGCCGTCCGGGGCGCCACGGCGGGAGGGCGCAGCGGAGTCGCGGCCCGCGCCGGCGAAGGCTGGACGATCACTGGACTGGAAACAGACGACCTCGCCGGCGCGGGCGCGGGCGCACTGACCGCCCCCGAGGGCGTGGGCACGACCAACGACTCGCGTGGACCCGCCGCCCCCGCCCCATCGACCACGGGAGTCGTGGGCACGGGGATCGGCGCCGCCCGCGACTCCAACGGCAACGTAATCATCCGCACCCCTCGATTCAACGGCAGGGCTCCACCCCCGCGGATCACCGCAAGTTCGGCGCGCAACTCGTCATTATCACGCCGCAATTTGGCGATCTCGTCATCGGACTGCATCCGAATTGATTGATCATCCATCGGTCGACCAGGCAGCGTCCGCGCAAATTCCCGCAGAGCCACCTTCGCCATACCGCGCACAAGGTCAGCTTGCCGCGAATTGGGCTGCAGCTCCAAATATTTCTTGAAATGATGATACGCCTCAACGGGCTCCTTCGTGTGATTGAGGTAGATCTGCGCAACCTCGAAGTGGGATTCGGCCGATGCCCGCTCGCCCCGCTTTTCGATCACCTTCAGAAAAGCCGTCAACGCCTCCGGATTTCGCCCTTGCTTCTGCAATTGCCGCCCTTGGACGAAAAACGGATCATCCGTCTCCACCATCGTCACGACGCGGTCACGATCACCACAACCGGCGACCAGCAACGTCACCAGTAGGGCGCACGGCAGCAAAAATTTGGGCCGAACAGTCATCAAACGGGAAAATGATTTGAACGAAGATTCGATCGCCTTAAAATCCGCGCCCTCTCCAACGACTCAACCTATAAATGGTCCTGAAAATCAAAAGCGTCCTCGGGCGGGCGCGGTCTTGCCTTAAAATTGAACAAGACGCGCTGCAAGCAACGTCGCGCAGCCTCGGAGCCGAGTTCGTCGCTACCGCGCGAGCTGTCGAACGGGCCCAACGAGCCGGTCGAAAACTTATCTTCACCGGCGTCGGCAAAAACGCCCCGATCGCGCAAAAGATCGCCGCGACATTTAACAGCACGGGCGTCGCCTCCTATTTTCTAGATGCCACTCAAGCCCTTCACGGCGATCTGGGGCTCGTGGAGGAGGGCGATCTTGCCTTCTTGCTGAGTAATAGTGGCCAATCGGAAGAAATTGTCCGACTCATCCCCGCGTTAAAACGCTTCGGAGTACGCATTGTCGCATTTACCAGTAACCCCGCCTCGGATCTCGCGCGCCACGCGGATCTTCAACTTTCATTCCGAGTTCCGCGGGAGGCTTGCCCCCTAAAACTAGCGCCCACGGCCAGCACGACTGCCGCCCTCGCTCTCGGAGATGCCTTGGCCATGGTGATTCTAGAGGCCCGCGGTCTCACTCGGGCTGATTTCGCAAAATATCATCCAGCGGGGAACTTGGGGCGGATCTTACTTTTACGCGTCAAAGATATTATGCGGACCGGCGAGCGACTCCCCATCCTCGGGGACCACCTCTCCACGCAAGACGCGATCTTAGCGATGACCCAAGCAAGGAGCGGTAGCGTGGCGTTGGTCGCCCGTAAAACCGGCCGGCTCACCGGCATCCTCACCGACGGCGATTTTCGCCGCAGCGCGCTCGCGGGCACCGCTTTCCTCAGGCAACCCGTCAGCCGCTTCATGACGCGCACCCCCAAGGTCATTCACGAGCAGGCCCTCGCCGTCGAGGCCGTGCGCTTATTTGAGGCGCACGCGATTGATGATCTCATCGTGGTCAATCGGCGAGGCCAACCCGTGGGCTTGATCGACGGCCAAGATCTTCCCCGTTTCAAAATGGTGTGAGCGCCACCCGCTCACCCGCCCCAGTCCGTCTGATCGGATACCTATGTTCAGCCTCACAGCCTCGCAGCCTCGCAGCCTCGTATCCTCGCAGCCTCGCAGCCTCGCAGCCTCGTATCCTCGTAACCTTCCAGCCTCGTATCCTCGCAGCCTCGCCCTCGTATCCTCGCAGCCTCGCCCACGCCGCGATGAACGATGCGCCTGCCAGAGCCACGTGAGCGACGGGCCCGGCAGGTTTCATGGGATAACGTAGAGCTCCACTAAAGCGGTCCCGGTGATGTTGCCGACGCCGCTAACAACCGCCGTGTAGGCACCGGCAGAAAGGGTCGCAAGCAATGCGGAGTCCTTGCTGCCGGGAGGTAACGCAAACGCACCCGTGGCAGTCATGATCTCGGAGTCAGCCGTGAACCAATTATCATTACTCGCGAGTAACGTCGATCCGCGGTAGAGCGTGATCGTCGGATCGGCCAGCACGCCATCCAGACCGAAGCGGGCCAGCGCTGGGCCGATCGCGCGAATAAGTAGGCGGAGGGTACCCGTACCACTGATCACGAAGCCTGGGATCAACACGGCATCGCCCGTGCCGACAAAAGCGCGGGTGGATGCGTTAACCAACGAGATCGTACCCAACGTCGATGCATCGTAAACCTCAAGCAGCGTGACCCCGCTACCCCTATCAGACGCCGTTACCGGCGCAGTATACGCGCCAGGCGAGAGCGTCGCGACGAGGGCGGCATCCTTGCTCGCGGCAGGCAGCGTAAACGCACCAACCCCGGCCATGATCGCGGCATCGATCGCGAGCCAGTTGTCGTTACTCTCTACAATCGTCGATCCGTTCACGAGGCTGAGGCGCGGATCGGCCAACGCTCCGCTCACGCTGAAACTCGCCAGCGTGGGGCCAACGGCGCGAACGAGCATCTGCTTTGTACCGGTGCCGCCGAGCACAAAGCCAGAGATCGGCGTACCCGCCGCGCCACCCAGCAAGACCCGTGCGGCGATATTAACAAGTCGAGCGGTGCCGCTCGCGCCGACCAGAGCGGTGACCGCGGTGGCAGAGTTGCCAAGGCCCGAGAGGTTACCCGTCCCATCCGTGTCGTAGGCCGCGAGTGCGACCAGCGTCACACGGTAATGCGCGGCGACCGTCGCGGTGGTTAACGCGGTCGTTCCGCCCCCACTACTTGTCACCGCACCTGCCAGCGAGGTCCACGTTTTCGTGTCCGCCGACGTTTCAACCTTGTACGTACCACCCTCCACCGAGGACCAAGTAACGTCCACAGAACCGCCGGAATTCGTGGCACGCACCGTAATCGGCGATGCTTGGCCGCCACGGACATATTCCGAAACGCTCTCATTGATGTTTCCCGGGACGCGGCCGCCAGAAGAGATACCATGCCACACGCGACCGATGACGAACGGATAGGCCGGCGCACCCTTGGCATCGATTGGTAGAAAATACGCATAAGTCCCATCGGGAAATTCCGGCGTCACACATTGACGACCGTTCGATTTGTCCAGATCGAAGTCGACACCGAGCTGGTACCGCGCGCCGTTGGCGGCCGCCTTCACGCTATCGCCGAGAAAATCATTATCCTCCGCATACCATCCGATCGGAAAATCAGCCGAAACATTCGGGCCATAGGCGGCGCTGGACAACGCGAAGTCCCCCGCGCCGAGAGTCGTGCTGAAAGTGTGCAGCAAGGCCGCCCAGGGCGCGATCGAATGGCGACCGGACACAGCAAGATTGGTCGTGCCAAACGCGCCGTCCCGTGGAACGAAGCCCGACACGATCCGGCGAACTGGGCTCTTCGCGTCATTGGCGGTACCGTAGCCGTAGGGACCATAAATCGGGTACCCATCATAGGCCCAGCCAAGGATCGGCGAGTGCCGCAGCGTACCGGTGACCTCAGTATAGGTGTCGTTCCCAAGAGTGTACGTCAAATTGTCTCCCAGCTGATAGCGAAGCGCCCGCGGGTTCGCGTGATAATGATAACCACCATCAGGTGCCGGATGGCCGTAGCCCGAATCCAGCACGGGCCCCTCAGCGCCGGTGGCGCAGCGGATCCACACTTGTGTCTGATTGCCTGGGATTCCTCCGTTCGTCACCTGTCCATCTCGGCCTGTCGCCGTGTTGTAGGCCGAACCGTCGCCGAAATTAGCGATCGTAACACCATTAATCAACACCCCGATAGGCCCCTGCCCCACCTGCGCCTGGTTGGTCGCGGCGACCGGATTGCGCGGGATTCGCGATGTGAGCGCGTGGCCCTGCGGCCAAAGTCCATTGACCGTCAGCTTCGCGTACTCCTTGTACCATGGTCCCATCCGATGGCTCGCCAAGTCAGACGAGCGCACGTCAACAAAATTATTCGAGTAAAGCACCTGCTGAACATCGGCGTATCCAGGAAGCGGTTGCGTCGCGCTTTGCGGATTCTTGGCGATGCCAGGCGAAGGCCAAACCGCCACGGGCGCGGCTGTCGTGGTCTCGTTTACCCGCGCATACTTCCTCGAGTTGCTCGTCATCCAAAAAGAGAGCCTGGGATCCTCGGCCGCCAAAAGCGCCTTGATCGCGAGCAGGCTATAGAGGAGGCGTTTCATATCGGGAGAAGAGAACTCAAGGGGCCACGTAGAGTTCAACGAGTGCGGTTCCAGTCGTATTACCAACGCCAGTTACAACCGCGGTGTAGGAACCCGCGGGAAGGGTCACGACGATGGCCGCATCCTTGCTGCCTTCCGGCAGAGCAAAGGCCCCGACCGCGGCCGCCGTGGAAGAAATTTCGGAGGCCCCCGCGCCCGAGGACCAATTATCGTTGATGGCAAGCGCGGTCGCACCGCGGAAAAGCGTGAGCATCGGATCCGCCAATGCGCCCGGCACGCTGAAAACCGCGAGCGTCGGCCCAACCACACGGATCAACATCCGTAGCGCACCCGTGCCTGCGATCACGAATCCGGGTATCATGACGGCGTCGCCCACGCCGACGAATCCCCGCGTAGAGGCATTGACGACCGACAGCGCGCCCGTCCCCGTTGCATCATAGACCTCGAGGAGCGTTACCCCCGCCCCGCCATCAGCCGCCGTGACTGGCGCGGTGTAGGCGCCAGGTGTCAGCGCGGCCACCAAGGCGGCGTCCTTACTTCCGGGCGTGAGCACGAACGCGCCGACGTCGACCATCGTCGCCGCGTCGGTGGCGAGCCAGTTGTCGTTAGTAACAACCATCGTGGGCCCACTCATTAAGCTGAGACGAGGATCGGCGAGCACGCCGCCCACCCCGAAACTTGCCAGCGTCGGACCGATCGCGCGGACGAGCATCTTTTTCGTGCCTGTGCCACTAAGGACGAAGCCGGGGATCGGCGTACCCGCGGCGCCGCCCAACGCGACGCGGGTCGCGATATTCACCAACCGCGCCGTGCCACTGGTCCCCAACGCGACGAGCGCGTTATTGCCCATGCCAGAAACGCCACCCGATCCACGGATGTCATAGGCGGCAAGTGCCACGAGCGTCACCCGATAGTTAAAAGCCATCGTCGCCGTGGCGTAAGTCGTGCGGTCGCCACCATTGCTTGTCACCGCCGCCGCGAGCGTCGTCCACGTCGCGGCATCAGGGGATGTCTCAAGCCGATAAGTTGCACCTTCGACCGACGTCCACGTGATCGCGACGGTGCCGCTCGCATTCGTCGCACTTACGCTGATCGCGGCGGCCTGCCCAGCCCGCACATACTCAGTGACCGGTTCGACTACGGCCGTCACTGTGCCACGGTTAGGGCCCGCGGCGACCGCGCCGAAAAATTCCTGTCCGATGATATCTGGAAAGACCGTATTCCCCGCTCCATCAATACAGGTGAAATAAGCATACGTGCCGCTGGGAAACTCCGGGGTGACGCCGAAGCGGACATTCTGCCGATTGAGATCGAAATCGACACCGGGCGTTTTTCCAAGATCGCCGAGATAGTCATAGTCTTCCGCAAACGTCCCCATCGCGGCGACCGCGACGCTCGGACCGTATTCAGTCGGCGGAAGCGCCGCGCTCTTCCCCTGCACACTGGCGGCCCAGACCGCGAGCGTCGTGCGCCCAGTCGCCGCCAGGTTGGTTGTACCGAACGTTCCGTCACGCTTGGTAAAGCCGCTCGTCATCCGGCGTACGCCGCTGGCGGGGTTCATCGCAGTGCTGTAACCATAAGGACCATACACGGGCAACCCGTCGACCGCCCAACCGATAATCGGGGAGTGCTTCGTCGGCGCAGTCTCCGCGAAGGTCTTCGTCTCGGGGTGTAGCTGACCGCGTCGCCGAGCTGAAAGCGTAGAGCGCGCGGGTTGATGTGATTGTGATACTCGCCAGTCCCCGGCTGGTGCGCGTTCCCCGCGTCAAACGTCGGTCCCTCCGTCGGTCCGGCCAGGCGATTCCACACGTCTTGACCATTCGGTGAAACGATTCCCGTGCTCGTAGTGTACGACTGGCCGTCGCCACCCGCCCAGAGAAAGACGCCGTTCACCAGGACGCCGCCGCCACCGTTGGTGCGTTGCTTGAGCGTTGGAATCGTCGGCGTCCGCGGGATCCGGTGAATCGCGCCGCGGTTGATGGGCCACATACCGAAAAGCGCTCCGTTCGGATTCAGCCAAGGCCCCATCGTATAGCTCGCGAGGCCGGTCGTGTAGATATAAACTGAGTTGGCGGAATAAACGACACGCGACACATCCGAGTAGGTCGGCGTCGCGACTCCGCCGCCCCGATTGATCAGCCCGGCCCGAGGCCAGGTCGTGACGGCGTTGCCCGAAGCCTTGTCGGCCGCAGTTTCGTAGGCGCGAGCATAACTGCCGCTCCTACCCGTCTGCCATGACGTGATCCGCGGGTCAGCGATGTTCTGAGCGTGCAACCGAACGATGACCATGACGCCGACCAAGAATAGACCCCTTCGAAAACCGCGGAACCGATGGGAATGAAAGATCATAATAAACGATTCGACAGCATTCCATTAAAACACCACCCGGTTAAGCAGGTGTGTCCGGCCCGCCAAAAAATATTAAGCTTTGGTAAAGATTTTTGAAACCACCGGCTCGCGTGCACCAAAGCCCTCGGCGGATAACATTTTCCTCAGCCCCACCGATCCGGTAGCCACCGCTGCTGGCAACCGCGATGGCCCCAAAAGTGGCCCTATGAATCTTCGCGTAAGTTCAGGCACTTCCTGCAACCGGCCTCTGGTGGCACGACGAAGCATCGCCCGATGGAGGGTGGGAAAATTTTAATCCACGGCGAGACGGGCGCTTTTCCCCGATGAGGGCGCGGGCCGTTTACCCCGGCGCACGGCGTCCGGGAGGAAGCTGCCCGACCAGCAGAGCAGAGGAAGCCTGGCTTGTTCTCCGAAAATTTTCCTGTCCGAAGGTCCGATGGTGACGGCCGTTTTCGAAAGTCCCGCGGGCCGCAATTTTTGCGGGTGGGCAAACCCGTCTTCCCCGAAGGGCCACAACCGGAATGCGTCGGGGATAAATGCGTTGAGCGTCCAGCGAAAGAGCGCACGAATTTATGCAAAGACTGATAGTTGTGCGTACCTCAGCCCGAAAGCTCCGCTCTTTGCCCGTTCCTGCTCGTTGCCTGGGTGGTCCGAATCTACCGGGAACTCCCACGCCAGCGTCGGCCTTTTTTAAAATTCGCTCCACCTTTTCAACGGCGCGCACGAGTCTCCGAGCATGAGCGTCGACCGTCCCCGCACCCCGATTTCTATCGCCCCCTTTCGCTGCAACGTCACGCCGCCTTTAGGTCATGCCCTCCTGGGCGGGTTGGTGCCACCCGCCCAAGCCGTCGACGATGACCTCGAGGCCATCGGGTACGTGCTCTGCGGAGCGGGCGCACCCATCGTGGTTTGCGTGATCGATTGGGCGGCGTTGATGAATGACGCTCATCTCGCCTGGCGCCAGACGCTGGCCGCCGCCGCCGGCACCACCGCCGATCGCGTCGCGGTCCAATGCGTGCATCAGCACGCCACACCGTTTATTTGCCTCGAAGCCAAAGCCATCGCCGCCGTCCACCCCGATCTGCCCGCCATGCACGACGAAGCCTTTCTGGCAGCGTGCCTCGGACGCGCGGGACAGGCGGTGCGCGCCGCCTTACAACAGCTTCAATCGGTCACCCATGTCGCCCACGGACAGGCCAACGTCACCGCCGTCGCGGGGAATCGCCGCGTGGCCCGCGACGACACCGGCTGGGTCCGCGCGATGCGGCTGAGTACATGCACCGACCCCGAGCTCCTCGCCTTGCCCGAGGGCACCATTGATCCTGTTCTCCAAACGGTGGCCTTCTTCTCGGGCGAAAAAAAGATCGTCGCGTGCCACTATTACGCCACGCACCCGATGAGCACGTACCGCGACGGCCGCGTGAGCAGCGATTTTTGCGGACTCGCCCGCCAGCGTCGCCAATCCGAGGAACCCACCTGCGCCCACCTTTACTTCACCGGCTGCGCCGGCAATATCGCCGCGGGTAAATATAACGATGGCTCACCGGCCGCGCGACGCCAACTCACCGACCGCATGTACGCGGGGATCCTCGCCTCGGAGGCCACGCTCAAACTCAGCCTGCTCACCGGCGTGGACTGGCGCACCGACGCCATCTTGCCGCCACCACCGGCTACCCCCACCGCCGATGAACTCGCCGCGACGATCGCTCGCCCTACCGAAACCCTCGCCACCCGGCTCCTCGCCGCCTACCGCCTCGCCTGGCTGCGACGCGTGGCGCGGGGCACGCCTCTCATCTTAAGCCGCCTCCGCTTAAATGAGATCTCCATTCTCCACCTCCCCGGAGAAATGTTCGTCGAATACCAACTGCGCGCCCGCGCCTTCCGCCCGGCCGATCCCGTCGCCGTCGCGGCCTACGGAGACGACGGGCTCTGGTATGTTCCCACCCAGGCGGAGTACTCAAAAGGCGGATACGAGGTAACCGTGGCCTTCTGCGACGAAAAAGTGGATGCAATCATCACCGCCTCACTCCAGCGCCTGCTCGCCTAAATCACCTGGCCAGAGCTGCCCAGGTTAGAAAAAATCTCCGCCCCGGGCTAGCCTAGGCGCAGGTCGGCGTGAGCCCACCGGATCACCGCCGCAATATAATCGATGTCTTCATCGCGGTGATCCATCCCCACCGGAATCACCACAAAACGATGAATTAAATCTTCCGTCCGCGGGAAGCTCTCCACTTGGTACGCCGGCTCCGGCCAACTCGCGCCGAGCCGAAAAGGCGTCGCTCCAGGCGCGTGCGCTCGACCCGTGGCAACATAAGGTCGGCGGTACTGGGCGTACGTTCCGGTCATCTGCTGACACGGAATCTTCGCTGCTTCCAATCGCGCGCGAAAGGCTTCCCGCAGCGCCGGCGTCGCCACCCAGAAATACGTCTCGAAACCGGAATCCCCCGCCGGATCGGGAATCCGCCGAAACTTAAGACCCGGCAAGGTTGCCACCTGAGAGAGCAGGCGCGCACTCAGCCGGCGGCAGTGCGCACGGATTTGATCCACCCGCCGGAACTGCGCCAAGGCGACTGCGCCAGTGAGCTCCGCCATCCGAAACTGGCTGCCACAAAATGCCGGCTCGTGCGCTTCCGTTTGCGACGTGTGAAAATCGCGATACTGACCGACGTCGTGCATTCGGACCGCCCGCTCAAAGAGCCGCGGATCATTCGTGACCACAAGGCCACCCTCCCCGCTCGTCATCATCTTCTGCTGCTGAAAACTGAAAATCGCCATATCGCCGTAGGCACCAATCCGTCGTCCCCGATAAGACGCCCCCGGACTTTCCGCACAGTCCTCAAGGACCGCGATTCCCGCCGCCCTCGCCTCCTGCATCAGCGGATCGAGATCCGCGGCGACCCCTTGAAAATGCACGACGATAACCGCCTTGGTCCGCGGCGTCCGGAGCCGCGTGATCTCTCCCGCCGCCAAGCACAGGGTGTCATCGATCTCCGCTAGCACCGGCTTGGCGCCCACGCGAACAATTGCGGTAAAACACGAGACCCAGCTCCAAGCCGGAACGATCACCTCATCGCCGGGGCCCACCGCAAGCGCCCCCAGCGCGACCTCCAGCGCCGCCGTGCCACTCGTCACACCCAATGCAAACCGCGTGCCGACCATCGCCGCAAATTCTCGCTCCAACCGTGCCACCATCGGCGGCGGGCTTTTCGGATCGGGTCCATAATAGCGGAAAAGCGCCTTGCTCCGCAGCACCTGCAGCACGAGCCTTTCCTCCTCATCACCAATCAGAGACCAACCTAAACACGGCGACGGCACCGGTCGTACCGGGACAACCGGACCTCCCTCAGAATTCAAGGCGCTGGCGTCTGTGCTCATCACGATATTCATGCAGAGTTCTCCGAAAAAAGTTCCAACACCTGAACTAAATTGCGAGCGATATGATAGGGGTCTTTAACAGGTAAAGCGACCACCCGATCGAGCGGTTGACCGCGACGGTCGCGAATCTGCACCCACTCGCCCACCGCCGGATCCGCCTGAGGAAACACTTGAAGCGTGTAAGCCCAGGTCCGTTCAAACCACCCGCGCAACTCCTCGTCTCCGGTCAATCGATACGCCAAGAGCGACGCATAGAGCGCCTCTGAATGAACCCACCACAACTTGGTATCCCACGTTGCCCGCACCGCCTTTTCATAAACCGAATTTCCCTCCGCACCCCGTGGCGGCCCCCCATCGGTATCCACGTAGTGCCAGAGCCCGCCATAGGTCTCATCCCAACCGCGCCGGAAAGAAAACCGTATCGCCTCCGCCGCACGCGCCACCCAGTCCCACCGCTCGGCCGACACCGCCACCGTCATGAGCATCCATAATCCTTCGAGCGCATGCCCGGGATTGAGGTGGCGCCCCAAGACCGTCTCCGCTCCCCGACCATCGGCCGGAACCAGCTCCGCCACCCGCCCTCCCTGCAAAATAAATTGGTCAAAAATATGCGCGGCTAACGCCTCCGTGCGGGCTCCCATTTCGCCCGCTCGCGCATCCCCCAAAGCGACGCCCGCCGCCTGCAACACAATGGTCACATTAAGATGGATCATCGCAATCGCATAGGACTGATGCCCCTCCGGAATCGGATCAGGATGCGTCGGGAAATTGCCCGCCGCTATCCGCCTTTCGATGTGCTCGTACCACCGCCACGCCGCCGCCAAAATGGTCCAGTCGCCACTCACCCGCGCAAACTCCGCGTAACCCATCACCACAAAGCAATCCGCGTAAATGCTCGGCGCTTTTCCCGCCGAGGGGTTCAGCTCTTTCACCTCACCCGTGGCCGTCAACAAAAAGGCGCAGCGCCCATCTTCAAGCCAAGCGTGCTTTTCCAGAAAAGCCACGGTCTTGGCCGCCTGCTCAAGGTAGCGCCGCGAATCCCCCGCTAAAAATCCCCGGCCCGCCAACTCCGCCAACCGCGACCATAACCAGGCAAAGCGCCCCTGCGACCACGTGAACTTATCGTCACTCACAAGCTGGGTGCCGGCGTTGTTCCAACAGTTGAAAACACCACCCTGCACCGAGTCGATCGTCCGCCACCAGAAAGGCAAAATCGAATCGCCGAGCGCGGCGTAAGTCAGCGGCTGATACCTCGCCACCAGATCAGCCCAACCGGGGGGCTCGGCGGGAAATTTTCCCGCACACCTGCGCAGTTCCGAGGTCGCGAAGTTCATCCCAAAATCATCCGGCGCGTTTGCCGTCCGGTCCGGCCAGTCGGCGCATCAAGTCCGTCACCGCGGCCGGCACCACTCGCGCGCGATACCACCACGCCATCGCGCCAAACACCCCGAGGGAACTTGCGATGGGCGCGATTAGCCGCACGCCCGGCGATACATCGAGGCCGTAAACGGTGAGCGCAAAAGCCCCGAAGCCAGCGAGGATCGACGCGATCGCCGCGGAGGAAGAGGCATGACGGAACTGGGGGAGCAGACCCAACAGCATCGGAACTGAGACCGGACCAATCAGCGCGGCAAACCAGGAAATGACGAGACCGAGGACGCCGCCAAAACGCTCCGCTTCCAGCCCGACGATGAGCGTAAGCAGGGTAAACAGGAGGGTGCAGATGCGGGCCAAACGCAGTGATTTCCGCTGATCAAGTCCCCGGAAGCGCGATGACAAAACGGGCAGAATATCGCGGGTGATTACCGACGAGATCGTGTTCGTATCCGACGTGGTCATGGACATCGTCGCGGCGAACATCGACGCCAGCACCAATCCCACCAAGCCCACTGGCAGGAATTTCTGCGTGAGGATCACGTAAGACTGCGTAGGATCGGGAAGATCAGGCAGGATCACGGGCGCCGCCCACATGGGAAAGAAGAGAAAAAACGGCCAAATTAAATAAAGCGCGCCCGAAAGCAGAGCGGCGTTACGCGCGCTGGCACCCGACGGAGCGCCGATATAGCGAGCCGCGAGATTCCAAGTGCCGCCATTATAGCTCAACATCGCCGCGCCGATGTAGCCCGCGAGAAAGACCGGCGTGTAAGGACCGTTGAAGAGGCCGGCGTGCCCCGCTGGCAAACGGTCCCAAACCGTCCAGATGCTGCTGATGCCCCCAAGGTGATTTACGACCGCGACAAACAAAACCACGCAGGCCAGCAACTGCACAATGAACTGGAGGAAGTCCGTGTAGAGATCAGCCCACATCCCACCAATCGTGATGTAGAGAAGCGAGACGCCTCCGGAAATCCAGATACCCGTGGCAATCGGCAGGCCCGTAAAACCATGCAAAAGGATGCCGATCGATGCCCATTTCGAGCCCACGTCCAGCAGTTTTAACAGTACGCCGCTCCAAGCCATCAATTGCTGCGTGGGCACGTTGTAACGGATCGCGAGATACTCCGTGGGGGACTCGATCGCGAGGGCGACGCGCAAACGCGACCAGCGCGGTGCAAAACAAAATGCCCCGATCACGCAGGCGCTGACGATGGAAACCGCCCACCAAACGTAGAGGGAAAATCCATATCGGTAAGCCACCCCGGCTAAAGCGACAAACACCACTCCGCTGTGGCCGGAGACATGGTGCGAAACGCCACCAAGCCACCACGGAATATTCCCCCCCGCCACAAAGTAATCGCTCGAACCCTTGATCTTGCGAATCGCGAGGAAACCAATCCCCACCACGAGGAGAAAAAAAACGGCGATAACGAAATAATCTAAAGTGTGCATAGGCGAGACACCGCGGGGAGGAGGGGAAAGACCGAACAACAACTTTACTAAAATTCGGCGGCCCGCGCTGAGCACAAGCTCAATATGTTTAACGAATATGTTTAACGGGATTTTTCCCAACTTAGACCGCGTTGCCCGCCATCCGCGCCACGCTCACATCGCCAACAACGCCGCCCACTGCTTCTCGTCTACGACGACCCCGCTCCGCAAACTCTCCTCACGAGTCTGCCGCATGCGTTCCCCGGGGTAGCGCACCGGATCGCCCTCCACCAACGGCGCCGCCTGCTGCAGATCGTGCACGATCGCCTTGACCGTCGCCGACCACGCGCCCGCATCCGCTAGTGGCCGCCCGTCAATCGCAATAAATACCTGAGACACCCGACGCTCTGTTCCCTGCCCGGCAATCTGGTGCGAGGCGAGACCGCCCGAAAGCAGGGCCGCGAGCGTGTCGAGCATCACGGCCAGCGCCGAGCCCTTCCAATAACCCATCGGCACGGCCCGCCGCGCGGCTAAAATCGCCGCCGGGTCGCGCGTTAACATCCCATCCGCGTCATAGCCCCCCGCGATCGGCAGTGCTTCCCCCCGGTTTCTATACACCTCCAGTTTGCCGTTCGCATACTGGCTCATCGCCATATCCAGCAACATCGGAGCCTCCGCGGGCGGCAGCGCCATCGCCAAGGGATTATTACCGATCCTCACTTCCGCGGATCCCCAGGGTGGCAATAGCGGAATCGTATTTGTCCAACAAATCCCGATACAGCCCGCCTCCGTCGCCTGCAACGCATAAGAGCCCGCTCGCATCCAATGGTTGGTGTTGCGCAGAGCCACGCAACCAAGCCCGTGGCTCCGCGCCAGTTCGATTGCCCGGCCCATCCCGAAGTGCGCGTTCCAGACCCCGAGCCCCATCCGACCATCCCATTGCTCAATCGCACCCAGTCCACCAACTTTTTCCGGCGTGGCCCTCACATCGATGCCATTCGCCGCGATCGATGCATAAAAAGCGGGGAAACGCTGCAGCCCATGAGAATAAATCCCGTCCCGCTGATTTTCCGCCAACCGCTGCGCCACCAGCGCGGCTCTTTCCGGCGGCAAGCCCGTCGGCAACAGCACGCGATAATATTCGTCCTGCAAGATTTGAATCGGTACTCGCGGCATGGCAAAGGGATCACGTTTACGAATGCATCCGCCCGCGGCAAGCTCGACGCCAAACTACGCGGAATCGGGCGGAACCAAGCCGAGCCGCGGCGCGCGGCCCGTTGCTCGGACGTTCCCGGCCCGCTCGAAGGCGCCGACCAACCCAGCCACCCGCGCGCCCAGCCACCCGCGCGCCCAGCCACCCGCGCGCCCAGCCACTCGGACGCCAACCCGCGCGCGGGTCCCTCATCACGCGGACTACGCTCATGCGGCCTGACGTCGCAGCGCCGGCCTCGCCGGCTCGGCGCCGGCCCCGTGCAATGCCATGTGCGCCAGCGCCACATCCCGCAGTTCCCGAGCAGTCTTCAGGCAGTGCGTACCGAGGGATTCCCGAATTCGGCTCTTCGTAAAATCGGGACCATGCACGTGGAAGTGAATCCACCACGTGCCATTGTTGTTATAGAGATGATGATTGCGGTTTTCCGGATTCGTCCGGACAGCGAGAATATTCAATTTCATACAGAGGTGCGTTCATCGCGCGCGCCACCAAGGGAGATTTGGGTTAACTGGGGCGTTCGCCCAGTTCACATCGCAAGGGGCAGCGAAGCCCCCTGCTTTCCACCGCGGCTTCTCCAAGCCCGGTTGGCAGACCTTCCTTTTGCAAGGCAAGTCACTCTTGATGTCAGACGCTTTCTAAAGAACTGCCAATCAGCCAAAGCGCTCCCCTAAAAAGCACAAGCGGCAACTTGACCTATGACACACTCGGCGCCGCCACCCGCGCCCACGGGCACGCACGTGCTTTCTGCCAAACCCTGCGCGGCGCTCCCCTCCGGCCCCGCTTGATCGCCACCCCGTCGCGACCACGCGCCAGCCTTGCCAAACCTCAACGCACTCTTGAAAATTTTGCCATGCCTTCAACCCCCGTCCGTCCGTCTGGCCCACGCCCGATCTCCCCGTCGTCTTCCGCCGATTCGACGCGTCGACATTTTATCCAAGGCGCCACCTCCCTCTTGGGCGCATCCTTCCTGACGACAACCCCGCTCGCGCTCGGCGCCCCAGCTCCGAGTATCCAAGGCTTCGAGACCGCTCCGGCGAGCCCTGATTTTTCGCGGGGCTGGCAACCGTTTTCAGAACGCCGTCTCCGCGTCGGTATCGCGGGCTACGGTGTCTGCAAATTTGGATCAGCCTTCGGCTTTCAAGATCACCCCAACGTTGAGGTCGTCGCCGTAACGGACCTTCTGCCCGACCGTTGCGCGGCTCTCGCCGAGGCTTGCCGCTGTCTCAAAACGTATCCTTCCCTCGAGCTCATGGTCAAGGATCCGAAGATTGAGGCGGTCTTCGTCGCCACCGATGCGCCAAACCACACTCGCCACTGCTTGGAAGCATTGGCCCACGGTAAACACGTGGCAGTCGCGGTTCCGGCCGTATTTGGCTCCCTCGAAGAGGCCGACCTTTTGTGGGCGGCGGTCAAAAAAAGCGGCCTGAAATACATGATGTTTGAGACGTCAGCGTTTCATGAGGATTTGCACGCCATGCGCACAATCTACCGCGCCGGTGGTCTCGGCCAATTACTCTATTCAGAAGGCGAGTATTATCATTACGTGGCCACGCCCATCGACTCGTACCGGGGATGGCGGATCGGTTTGCCGCCCCAATGGTACCCGACCCACTCCAACGCCTACCACATTTGCGTGACCGGCGGCACTTTCACGAGCGTTTCTTGCCTCGGTATGCCGAGCGCGATCACTGATTTTAGCGCCAGTCAAAATACCTATAAAAATCCCTTCGCGACCGAGATCGCCCTCTTTAAGACGAGCGAGGGCGGTGCCGCCCGCATGGCCGTGAGCTGGGACACTCCCGGAGCCAGCGGAGAAATGGGCCGTATCCGCGGCCAATCAGGCTCATTTTATGGCAAATACCAGGGCTTGCGAAAGGAACTGCCGAACCTCCAACGCCCACCGATCCCACCCACTTTGAAGGGCGCCTACTCCGGTCACCACGGCGGCTCGCACGCCTTTCTCACCGACGAGTTTGTCCGCGCCATCCTTCAAAACCGCACCCCGCTCATCCACGTCGCGATGGCCCTCAACCTCACCGTCGCCGGAATCGTCGCCCACCAATCCGCCATGCAAGGGGGCGCTTCGTTAAAAATTCCCCAATACGCGCTTCCAGCGTAGCCCCGGTGCACCTCGCCGGCAACCTCACCAAGCGGCCCCCACACCCTCGGTTCTAAGCCCCCAGCCCGGCCGCCGGCCATCGCCTGGGCACCTTCGACGCGCATCAATCATTGGAAAATGGATACAAAAATTTCCAGGAATTTTCCGCGTCTCACGTCCACGATGATTGACCGGAGGCCGGCAACGACCGACAAACTGCCCCGATCATTTCGGCACCGCGGCCGCACTACTGCCAAACACCGCGGCCGGTAAATCCCGAGGCGGCACGCCCGAGGCACCGTCCCGCGAGAGCATCGCGCCCAACTCCGCCATCCGCGCCGTATCTCCTCCCGTCACAAGAAAAAAACCGGTCGGTGATATCCCCGCATTGATCGTGTCACGGGCTTCCCAGTCGGCCCGCGAGGCCGTAAATTTCGCCACCGTTACCGCCTGCCATTCGCCCGCCGCCGGCTTCGTCCACACATTATCTAGGCGCGCCCGCCGCACATCATCCGCACTCCGCGTATCGCGCCGAAAATCTTCCACAAACGAATAAAGCCCCCTCAGTAATTTGCCGGCGTTGCGCGTGCGAAATGTCACCAGCTGCCTCCACGCCTTGTGCTGACCATCAAAAATCCATCCAGAATAAGCCGTCTTCCCACCGACCACGCCCACCGCTTCGTGGGCCTCCGCTCGGACCAAAAACCGTACGGGCACACCCACCACCCAGGGAAAATCCACCATACACTGCCCGCCCGTGCCTTCTCCCCCGAAGCGCTTGATGCGCACCCCCTCCCCTTCATACAACAACTCCACTCGCTGCTCCGGCGTCACCGCCTTCGGATCATCTCCTTTCGTCGGATCCCACACTGAAAAAATCGCAACTTTTTTCCCATCACCTAACTCCTGCAGCCCAAAATAACCGCCGCTCCACCCCGCCGCCGCCACATAGGTGCCACGCGTCGATCGCGCCACCGTCACTTCAATATAAAAGGCGGTACCCTCCACCCCGCTCCATTGCAGATGCACCGACCTCGCCGCACGCGCGGGCGTCTTGCCACCTATGCTCTCCGCCGCCGCACCATCGATCGCGACCCACCAACCTAAAATCAAAAACCTCACCAGCGTCGTCTTGAATCGGGAAATCATCGCAGTGACCCTCAATACGGCATTTCCCACCCAGCTGCAACGATGGTTTCCTCATGGCACCGCGGATCGCGCTACCACCCAAGTCTCGACGCAAAGATGTGTCCGCAGCCGCCGCTCGATCAACTTGAGCCCAGACCCACGTGCCAAAAAAATGCCCAGAAAATACCCTCAAGCTGCCGTGACTACAGGCGGCGCACGAACCTGCGACAAGGCAACTTCGCCGATCACTCACACCAGCCCGGCAGGGAACGGCGCAGGCGCTTAAAAAAATGGCCGGGGCCAGCCCCGCGAAATGAAAGGCCCGCGTGCCCGCGCGCCGACTGCCGGGCCCATCCGCGGGGCCAAGCAACCAAGATCCGCACTCTCCCACCAAGTCCGATTACCCGACCCAACGGCCGCCCGCTGATCGCCGACGAAGCCAATTTAGACCATCAACACCCCATCACAGTAGCGGCCGAATCCGGATGCTTTTAAAATAAAACGTACTCTTCGGATCGTGCGCCTGCAGCGCAATCGCACCGCCCAGCGGATTCAGCTTCCGCCCCGCCCGATCTGGCGGTCGCTCCACGTTAGCCGGCTCCGTGTAATCAACCGTGATCTGCCCATTCACCGCGACGATAATGCGTTGATCGCGCACCGTGATCGTCGTCGTGAACCACTGCGTCTCATCGACCGGTGAACGCTCCAGATCGACCACCGCATAGAGGCTACCCGTCTTGCGCTTTTCTTTCGCGGTACTATTCAGCTGGATTTCGTAGCCGCGGTGCAAACGGAGCGCCGCCCCGTTTGCCGTGAAATCCGTATGGATGAAAATCCCGCTGTTCGCCTCCGGTTCCCCTCGCGCCACCACTTCGAGCACGAAGTTCTTGAAGGAAACAAATGCCGTCTGGCCATCCCCCACATAAAAAAGGTGCGAGCTTTCCTTGGTCGCGCGCGCCCGCACCACACCGTCGGCCACCGCCCAAGAATCAGGATACACATTGGCCCGCCACCCCTCCAAATCGCGACCATTGAAGAGCTCTCGCCACCCTCCGTCAGCCGCAACTGCACTCACCCACGAGCACCAAAAAAAAACTGCCAGCACTCGCGCAGCCATTCGATAAGTCATAAAATAAAACGCCCGCCCACCCACGTGCGGGCAGGTTCTTGGCGCACATCCCAACGTGAACCTGCGAGACCGGACTTGGAAAGACATCTTTTGAAACCCCCTTTCACTTGCCTCGCTCGATTGATCATCACCCGCTCCCATGCACCGTGCCCGCTGGTCGGCATCGCGACACCGCGCGCACTTGCACTTTATGAAATCCTCCGTTTCTCTTCCGACCTCGATCGCCGCGTCAGTCAACTGCCCATCTGCCATGCCTTCCCTCACTCCTCTCTCTACTTTCCTCGGACTCACCGTCGCCCTCCTCCTCAGCGCCACCACCACCCGCGCCCAGTTCGGCGGCATCCGCGATAATGGGGCTTTTTTCTCGGAGGCGGCCAAAGTCGAAGCCAGCCGACACATCAACGAAATCGGCACCCGCTTTAAGCGCGAAGTCGTCATCGAGACGTTCGCGACTATCCCCGACGACGTCAAAAAGGGCGTGAACCTCGAAGACCGTCTCGCGGTCAATCGGCTGTTCGAGCAGTGGACGCTTCGCCAAGCCCGCCAGCAGCGAGTCAACGGCATTTATATTCTTATCTCGAAATCGCCGTCTCATTTGCAGGTTGTCGTCGGCGACGAGACCAAGAGGACGCTGTTCACGCCCAAAGATCGCGATGTCCTCGTTGCCAGCATGCTTTCGAAATTACGTGGCCAAAAAAACGACGAAGCCTTGCGCGAGGGCGTCAACCTCGTCGCGGCCACCATGAAAAACCAGGTGATCACGCAGAACCGCGGCGCCGTTCAGGCGAGAAGCACCGCTCCAGCCACTGATGAGAGCCCCAACCCCTGGAACTGGGTGATCGCGGCCGTGCTCGGCTTCGTCGTCGCTTGGATCGTCGTCGGCATCTTTCGCGCAATTTTTAGCGGCGGCGGCAATGCCGGCGCAGGTGGCGTCGGTGGCGGCGGCGGCGGTTCTGGCGGCGGTTTCATGAGCTCACTCATCGGCGGCATGTTCGGCGCCGCTGCCGGCATGTGGCTCTACGACCAGTTCTCCGGGCACCATAACTCCGATCAAAGCGGCGGCAATTTTAACGATAACGACGCCTCGCGCCGCGACTCCGATTATTCCAGTTCGGGCGATAGCTTCGGTGATGACGCCAGCGGCGGCGATGTCGGCGGTGGCGATTCAGGCGGTGGCGATTCGGGCGGTGGCGATTTCTAACCGACCGCGCCTCACTCACGCATCGCGCGCCCGCGTCACCGTCAACGCGCGGCCGAGATGTACCGTTCAGCCCGTCTCAAGGTAGGCTCGACCGTCTTGGTCTTTGCCGGCCTGCTGTCAGCCACACTCGGCCCCGCCCGCGCGGCCGAGGCAAGCCGCGCCACCCGTCTGGATCCCCCTGCCGATCTGCGCGTCTTCCTCGAGCTACTCCGAGAAAAATATCGCTTTCCCGCGTTGGCCGCCGCCGTCGTCGACACCGGCCGGACAATCGCTATCGGCGCCGTCGGACTCAGAAAAAATGGCGGTACCCAAGAGGTGACACTCGACGACTTGTTCCATATCGGGTCCTGCACCAAGTCGATGACGGCCACGCTCGCCGCACGCTTGGTGGAGCAAAATAAAATTCAATGGCACACGAGCTTGGGCGAGGTGTTTCCCGAGAGGCGGACCGAGATGCACGCGGACTACCACGGCGTCACCTTGGAGCAATTGCTCTCTCATCGGGGGGGCGTGCCTTCCGACCTCCAACCAAACGGTCTCTGGGCCACGCTCTGGCGCCGCGAGGGCACGCCCCGCGAACAGCGACTCCGGCTGCTCCGGAGCGTCACCGCTCGGCCACCCACCACCGCCCCAGGAACCACGTTCACCTACGCCAACGCGGGCGTCGCTCTCGCTGGAGCTATGCTGGAAAAAGTCGCCCAGCAGGATTGGGAGCTCCTCATCACGACCCAGCTCTTCACCCCACTCGACATGACATCCGCCGGCTTCGGCGCACCCGGCACCGCGGATCAGGAAGACCAGCCGTGGGGGCACACTCGCACTCAGGACGTGCTCACTTCCCGCGCCCCTGGCCCGATGAGCGATAACCCGCCAGCCATCGCCCCCGCCGGTACCGTCCACTGCTCCATCGTCGATCTCGCCAAGTACGTCGCCCTCCACGCCCACGGAAATCCCCATCTCCTCCTAGAATCGTCGCGCCTACGCCTGCACACCCCCGTCGCCCCTTCCCGTTACGCACTCGGCTGGAACGTCGTCGAGCGGCCGTGGGGCGGCGGCCAGGTCATCCATCACGACGGCTCCAATACCCAAAATTATACCTCCATCTGGATCGCCCCAAAAAAAGATTTTGGAGTCATGGTCGCTACTAACGTCGCCGGAACTGGCGTCGCCGCCGCCTGTGACCAAATCGTCGGCGCGCTCATCCAGCAATACCTGAGCCGGTAACCACCGCTCGCCCTGCGCGCGAAGGCCGTCCTGTGCCTAGACGGGCGCTGCAAACATCGCCTCGTAATGCGGCTGCGCGGAAAAAATACCTCCACTCCGCGCATAAAAATCAGCATCGAGCGCAAAGACCCCACCAGTCGTCTGCGCCCACGCCGCCGCCGGCGCCGGATGGTAACTACGCATCGTCTCCCAGTTACGATAATTTTGATGGCCGTTTGTCTCGAGGAGACCCAAGCCGAGGCCCGGAAAAGGCGCGAGGCGGGCGGCGACGTTTTTGTTCCACTCAACCAGAATCGGATTCACCGTCAGATCCGCGCAAAAACAAGGCACGCCACGCTCGTGGGCGATCTGCGCAATTTTCAACGACATGCTGAGCGTTTTCGCAATCGGCTTCAGCGCGATCGCGGTGTAACCCATCTCAATTCGCTTCAGCGCATCCTTGTCCGTGTGCGCGCTCTCATCCGCCGCCACTCGGGCAGGAATATCGGTGATATCAATCTCCAGCTCCTCCGGAAACGGCTCCTCAATCAATGCAATCTGCTCAAACGCACCGATCGCTTTCGCATGATCGAGCAACCGCAGCAGCGTCTCTTTGCTTTCATAGCGCCCATTCGCATCAAAGTAGTAAGGCAGCTTCCCGCTCGCCGTGTACGGCGTCCGCGCATCGCCAATCGCTGCGTGAATCGCACTCATCCGCGCCTTGTCTTTCTCGAGCATTTCGACCTGCGTCCCCGGCTGGCCGATTTTAATCTTCATAAAAAAATACCCCTGATCGACCGCCGTCTTCAACTCCGCGATCGGCACCGCATAGGCCATCAACGGAATACTCGCCACCTTCGCGTGTTTCGTCGCCAAAGCCGAGCGATAGGCCAACGGGATCAAATCATCGAAATTCGTGATCTCGTTCTCCGCTGCGTAGAGCAGCCAAGCCGCAAAATCCACCCCCACCAGCGCGTTCAGGGCAAAGGTCTCCCGCAGGCCCGCCTGACCCGTGATCTTCTTCGCATACGCGTAAACGTCGTGCCGAATCCCTTCCAGCAGATCGATCGGATTGGCAAAGGCCTGCCCTTTCAGCTGCTGCACCGCCCATTCCGTCACCGCATACATCAGCGCGTTGCCGCCACTCTCCGAATGCCCAGCGAACACCTGCGCATCACTCCATAAAACCCCCTGCGTACAGAGTCCAAGACCACTGCGACCCCGCCCGCTTTCCAAGCGCGCCACACTCTGCCAGATCTCCGACTGGTACCCGCCCTTGAAGCCAAAGGGTCGCACCAGCGGCTCGCGTTCAAAATTAGCGCTCACCCGTTCTAACGTAATCGAGGAAACAGCGGTCATACGAAAGGAAGATTTATTTTACCAAAACGAAAAAAACACCTGACCTCAAAACGTGGATACATGAGCGCGGCGATCTAAAACGGACGGGACACCCCGCCCCCCCTTCACGTCCCGGCCAGCGCCGCGCCCGCGGCGGGCCCCTCAGTTAATTTTATACTTGGCGAGATAACCTTTGATCACCGCGAGGTCCTTTTTCATCAAAGCGGGGAACGTCGCCCGCTTCTCCGCCTCCGAAATTTTCGCGCGCTCAAACGGCGGATATTCAAGGTGCACCGACATCGGGCCCGATATTTTCAGCGCGGCGACCAACTTGAAATACGCGTCAAAATTAACGATCCCCTCGCCGATCGGCACGTTCTCAATCACCGCCTTGCCCGGCCCCTGCTCCCATTTGAAATCCTTCAAGTCCGTGCAACGGATCCACGGCGCCAGCAACTTCAGCGGCAACGGCCACGAGAGCCCACCTTCCGCCACCGCGTGTCGAATATCATACTGCACCCCCAACCACCGCGGGTCGAGGTCCCGCACCAACTCGTGCAGATCCCAGAGGCTGCTCCCAATTCGCGTGCCCGCATGATTTTGAATCGCACCGTGAATACCCAAACTTTGGTTGAGCGCCGCGAGTTCCTTCATCGCGGGTTTTAGCTTTTGCAGCGTACCCATCACCCCAAGCTTCTCGTCGTAGTTCCAATTGCCAAAACGATAATATTTTATTCCCAGCTTCGCCGCCGTCCGCAACAACGGCTCCGTCTCCGGATCTCTCGCGTCCACAATCGCCGTCGTTATCATCTCCACCTTCAGGCCCGCTTTGGCCGCCGCCTCCACCGCTCGCGGTAAATCCTCCGTGACTTTCTCCGGTAGCACGTGACCACCCGGACGCACCGCGTAATCAATCCCGCCAAAGCCCGCTTGCGCCAAAAGCGATGCCGTGCCCGCGTAATCAAGCCACTGCAGGGGTTTCGAAAAAACATGGATCGTCCCCGCGCCTCCCATCGCGACCGGCGCCGGCGCGCGCTTGGGCTCCGCCGCCGTCGCGCGCGCCGCCAGCACCGCCAGCGGCAGGCTCGCACCCGCCGTGGCAAGTTGAGAAATAAAACGACGACGCGAGGCGCAGACGGTGGAGGCAGCAGCGAGATGAGGCATAAAATAAATAGGGGGAACAACCGAAGTGACGCCAAGAATGTGCAAGGGCCGCGTAATCGGGTCAACGCCGAGTTCACGGTTTTACCGGGTCACCCGAACCCTTGGCCCGCGCATCGCTCAGGCCAGCCTCACGCGCCTCCGCGCACCCGGGCGCTCAGCCCTTACCGCCACGCAAAACGATAAGATTATCCACGCCTTTAGTCTCAAACTCACGCCAATAGCTGTCCTCCAAAACGACCAACTGCTCTTCCGCATCCTCACTCAGCTCCTCGCCCATTTTCTCCGGACCATTCTCAACCCGGAGATCGCGCTCCGCCAAACGCCCCACCAACTCACCCCAAAAAGTGTCTTCCACAAATTGATCCAGTTTATCGCCGGCCGGGCCACCCGTTAATTTCTCGTTGGGAAAATACTGGCCATTCACATCGACTTCCACGAGATCGGCGCAACCGAGCGGTTCCGCCAGCGCAAATAATTTTTGGGCAATCCCCGCGTAACGCTCCGGCATCGTCGCAGGATCCTCCGGGCGCCCCCCCGCCACCCAGAGCCCAAGATGCGCAAGTTCCAGCAAACGGGTGTACTCTTTCTGCGTAAACGTGACCTTCATGCCACAACAGAGGAGGCTTTCCCCGCCACCGCGCAAGGTCGGAGTAGACCCGGACCCTCACTTCGCGCCGGCCTAGCCACCCCACCACCCACGCCAGCAACCCACGACCTCCGTCCACGCGGCCACCTCCCTCCCCGGCCCCACCGCACTCACGCGAGGATTCCTTTGACCACTTCGCCATGCACGTCCGTCAACCGGAAATCACGGCCCTGAAAACGAAACGAGAGCTGCGTGTGATCGTAACCGAGGAGATGGAGAATCGTCGCCTGCAGATCGTGCACGTGCACTTGGTTCTCCGTAATCCCAAACCCCAGTTCGTCAGTCGCACCATAACTCATCCCGTGCTTTACGCCCCCTCCCGCCAGAAAGAGCGAAAAGGCGTCCGGAAAATGATCGCGGCCCAGCACCGCCCCTCCCGCGGTCCGGCCCTCTCGAAAAGGCGTGCGCCCAAACTCACCACCCCACACCACGAGCGTATCATCGAGGAGCCCACGCTGACGCAAATCGCGAATCAACGCCGCCACCGGCTTATCCGTCCGCGCCATCTTCGCCGTCAGGCCATCCCGAATGTCTTCCTTCGGACTTGTCCCGTGAAAATCCCAACCCCAATCAAAGAGCTGCACAAAGCGCACGCCTTGCTCCAACAGGCGCCGGCCCAACAAGCAATTATTCGCGAAACTCGCCTCCCCCAGCTTAGCCCCGTAGGCCTCTAATACCGCCGCCGGCTCACGCGCAATATCCATTACCTCGGGCACGCTCGCCTGCATGCGAAACGCCAACTCGTACTGCGCGATTCGCGTCGCCGTCTCCGGATGCCCCAGTTCCGCCGCTTGTAATTCGTTCAACTCACGCAGCGCATCCAGCGTCTGCCGCCGCATCGCTCGGTCCATGCCCGGCGGATCCCCCACATATAAGACCGGATCCCCCTTCGACCGACATTGCACCCCTTGAAAGACCGAGGGCAAAAAGCCCGTGCCCCACGCGCTCTGGCCCGCGCTCGGCTGCACCCCACTGCTGATCAACACCACAAAGCCCGGCAGGTTTTCATTCTCCGAGCCCAGCCCATACGTCACCCACGAGCCCATCGAGGGCCGCCCGCCTCGCGGCGATCCCGTAAATAACAACAACTCCGCCGGCGTATGATTAAACTGATCGCTGTGCATCGACTTGATCACACACAGCTCGTCCGCAATCCCCTGAAAATGCGGGATCGCATCTGACATCCAGACCCCACCTGGTCCGTGCTGAGAAAAGGTCCTGGGCGTACCCATCAACTTCGGCGTGCCCGAAGTGAAGGCAAACGTCTTGCCCTTCACGAAGGCATCCGGCGCATTCTGGCCATCTCGCTTCACCAACTCCGGTTTATAATCGAAAAGATCCAGATGCGGCGGCCCACCCGACATATGCAGATAAATCACGCGTTTCACTTTCGCAGGAAAATGCGGTGCGCGTGGTGCCAACGGATTAGCCGCGGCTCCCGGTGCCGCCCGCAGCGAGCCTCCCATCAGCGATTCCATCGCGATCGCGCCAAGACTGAACTGCCCAGCGTTCCGCAAAAATTGCCGCCGCGTCTGGTGTCGAAGTTTTTGTAAAGAGAGGTTCATGGGGATCAACGCTTCATCAGCGTCTCATCAAGATTGAGCAACACATTCGCCACCACCGTCCACGCCGCCAACTCAGCCGGAACCAAAGAAACCAACGGCGGGTTCTCCCTGTTCGCGATCATCGCCGCCGCCCGCTCCGGCGCAGCCGCGAATACCGCCCGTGCCGCGTCGTACAGTTGCTGCAGCGGCGCACTCTCCATCGCCTCCGGTTCTCGCAGCAGCACTCGCCGGAATCCGGCACGAACCTTTTCTACCGGCGTCGCGCCTTCCATCATTACCAGGCTCGCCAACGCCTGCGCCGCCTCCACATACACCGGATCATTCAACATCACCAACGCCTGCAACGGCGTGTTACTGCGATTGCGGCGCAGCGTACAGACTTCGCGATTGGGCGCATCAAAGGTCACCATCGAGGGGTACGGACTGCTCCGGCGCCACTCCGTATAAACCCCGCGCCTCAGCCGGTCCACCCCGACGCTCGTCTTCCAATCCAACGCCGAGCCAAAGGCCGCACTCAAGCCAAACGCCGGCTGAAACGGGTGCGAAGACGGCCCGTGCATCCGCGGATTCAACAGCCCACTCACCGCCAGCGCCTGGTCTCTCACCGTCTCCGCCCCCAAGCGGAAACGCGGCCCCCGCGAGAGCCAGCGATTCTCCGGATCCACCTCCAGCGCCTCCCGCGTCACGCGCGTGCTCTGCCGATACGCCGACGATAGCACCAACATCCTCACAAACCCTTTCATATTCCAACCTCGCTCCACCAATTCAACCGCCAGCCAATCCAGCAGCTCCGGGTGCGAGGGCGGCTCGCCTTGCGACCCAAACTCTTCCGAGGTCCGGACCAGCCCAACCCCAAAAATCGACTCCCACAGGCGGTTCGCCTGCACCCGAGCTGTCAACGGATTCTCCGGCGCGACCAACCACCGCGCCAACGTCAGGCGGTCCACCTTCTCGCTCGCCGGCAGCGGGGGAAATACCGCCGGCACCCCTCCCGATACCTCTTCCCCCAGCGCTAAATAATTCCCGCGCAGTTGCACGTGGCTCTTTCTTTGCTGCGCCATCGGCAACTCGCGCATCACCGGCGACGTTTGCAGCGGCATCTCGTCGAGCTGTCGTTGCCGGGTCATTTCACGTTGCCGCTCACCCTTAAACTCCGGCGCTTTCTGCATTCCATAATACTCCAGCAACTGCGTCCGCTGCACCTCCGTCCGCCCCTCCTCCGGTTGCTCCAAGATCATCCGCATCTCCACCGGCAACCGCAGGTGCTCCGCCACCCAGCTATCACCCGTGAGCCCAAGGCGAAAATGATTCAGCGTCGCGTTCGCCACGTCCGACTGCTGCTCAATGGTCACCACCAACGTCTCGCCCGCCACCAGCATCAGCGGTTTCTCTAGCTCCACCGATAAGGCGTGGCCCCGCTCCGCCGCTCCCGCGACCCCCCAGCCGCGCTTCGGCCCACTCTTCCTCTTCCGACTCACCGCCTTTGTCTCCACTTCGCTCACCACCAGATCCTCATCAAAATTACTCTGCGCAAAGTCCGTCGCCACTCGCCCAAGCTTCACTTCGACCGGCTCTCCCAGTGAGAACGCCCGACTCGGCTTCGGCGCATCTCGGCCCACTTGCGACCACACCACCTGACGCCGTTCGTCATACAACGTCACCCGCAAGCCGCCCAGCGTCGGCTCCAAGCCTGTCCGCCCCCACACCACCACCCGCTCCAGCCGCTGCGCCGATCCCAAGTCCACTTCCCACCAGGGATTTTCACTCGCCTCGGTCACGCTGACCGAGCTTTTCGCCATCTCCCCGTCCGTTCGCCCGTCCACCGCCCGCGCCGCCACCGCCCCTTCCGCCGTCGAGCTTTGCGACGCCACGCCTCGCTGCGCCACGTTTTCCCCCGCACTAAAAACTTCTACCTCGGCCAACGGCAACACCCGGTTTGCCCCCGGCAATTCCACCCGCACAAAACGCGCCACCCGCACCGGTTCCACCGGCTTGATCGCCGCACGTAGCCGCGTCACCACAAAGTTCCCGTCCACCGCACCGCCGGCCCCGCCACCGGGCAGGGTTGCCAGCGGCAGCGACTCCAGCCGCAATGCCGTGATGCTCTCCGGCCCACTCACCGGAATCTCCAACGTGGACGTGTCGGTCTTCTGGCCTGCCGCCACCAGCACGCGACCATCTGCCATCGCCGTGATTTCCGCGCCCCGCGCCGAGGTCACCCGCTCCGGCCGTACCCATCGCCACGGCAACACCATCGGAAAATCCCGCGCCCATTGCTGCGCCGCCATCACGTGCCTCGGAATCGCCCCGCGCATCTTTCGCTGCAGCCCCGCGATTTCTTCCGTCGCCACCAACCGTTCTTGCAGCTGCTCTTCACTGTAAAATTCCATCACCGGGCTCTCGTCGTTCCGGTCTGCATCCGCCGTCTGGTTGAAGATCGCGTAGAGCTGAAAATATTCCCTCTGCGTCAGCGGATCGTACTTGTGCGTGTGACACTGGGCGCAGGCGATCGAGGTTCCCATCCACACCGCCATCGTTGTGTTCACCCGATCGACCACCGCCGCTACTCGAAATTCCTCATCCTGGGTGCCTCCTTCCGTGTTGTTCATCGTGTTGCGATGAAACCCGGTTGCAAAAATCTGCTCGGCCGTCGCCTCCGGCAATAAATCGCCAGCGAGTTGCTCCACACTAAACTGGTCAAAGGGCACGTTCCGATTCATCGCATCGATCACATAGTCACGGTAACGCCATATGCTGCGCGGTTGATCATCCGCATAACCTTTCGAATCCGCGTACCGCGCGAGATCCAGCCAGAGGCGCGCCCAATGCTCCCCGTACGCTGGCTTCGCCAACTGACGATCCACCAGCCGCTCATACGCATCCGCCGATCGGTCCTGCTCAAAGGCCCGCACTTCTTCAGCCGTCGGCGGCAACCCCGTAAGATCCAACGCCACCCGCCGCGCGAGCGCCGATCGCTCCGCCTCCGCCTGCGGCCGCAAGCCCGCCTGCTCCAAACGCGCCAGAATAAAACGGTCCACCGCACCTCGACCCCACGCCGTCGCCTGCACCGGCGGCAACGCGGGGCGCACCGCTTTCTCATAAGACCAATGCGGCGCATACCTCGCCCCTTCCCCGATCCACTGCCGCAATAATGCCACCTCCCGCGCCGTCAGCGTCTTCCCCGTCTTCGCCGGCGGCATGTGCTCCTCCGCATCCACCGTCGTGATTCGCGCCAACAATTCACTCTGGTCCGGCCGCCCCGGCACAATCGCAAAAGCACCTCCACCCAGATCCGCCAGCGCACCTTCCCTCGTATCCAAACGCAATCCCTGCTCACCTCCCTTGCGATTACCCTCATCCGGTCCATGACATCGAAAACACTTGTCCGACAAAATCGGCCGAATCTCCCGATTAAAGTCCAGCGCCGGCGACGCCCCAAACACCGGCAGCCCCGCCAGCATAGCACCGAAAAAAACCGTCACCGCTATGGGATAAAGTCGTTTGCTCAAAAATATGAGTTCACCAAAAAAGAGGGGCACGTAAAAACCGTGCCGCTAATCACGCACGGCGCAAGCCGAAGCAGCCGAGTCCCCGCCGTCGCATCCGGATATTTCATTTGGGATTGGCCCATGCAGGCCGGCGCCGCCCGCTCACGTTCAGCGGCTGACCCCGCACCAAACGTGGCGCGACACCCTAATTTCCAAAACAAAAGCGGTCCCTCCTCGCTTGCTCCGGGTGCCACCGAGAAACGGGGCACGGCCCCGGGTCCCATCGCCGAGAATACGGCGGATCCCCTGAGATTTTTCTGCGGGCCGCCACCGGGGCAATTGCTATGAAAAAAGGGTCACGTAATCCGCGGTCCGTGGTTGAGTCGAGCCACCGTGCGGCGCGGCGGACGCCCTGAGAAATTATTCCTGGCTTAAAAAAGCACGCCCAGAGTCGCGCACGTACCGGGGACGCGGAGCCGCCGGGAAAGTTCGCCACTAGCCGCCTGTCGGACTCCAGGGGTATTACACTAGTTTTCCTGAATTTTAGCCCATCAAATCTATCAGACCCCTCCGAGAAAATGCCGCATAAGCGATTCTGTGGCGTCGGCTTTTTGAAAAATCTCTCAGTCCGACACGCCACTAGGGCAGACGGACGCCGCGCTCAGATTCCCCCACGCCTTTTACGGTTACGCCATGATCGGTGCCCCGACCGACGGAATCCGTCTCACGCTAAAAAAGCATTGGCCATGCGCCGACTGTCGAGTTGGCCCGGGAGCATACCGACGAGGCTAAAGCCACTGCCCATGCCGTCACCGAGGAGCGACGGGCGGCTTGGCCGGAATGCGTACAGCCGGAATGCGTGGACGAATCGGCGGCCCCGTTGCGGGTGGCCGGCACTTTTCGTGCAAGCGCTATTCGTATTCGGAAGAAACCCTGGATAGCTTACTCTTGCAGAAAGAAATTTAACGATGAACGGCGGCCCTCGCGACAGGCGCGCCCACCAAGATTTAAAAAGACCGCCTTCGAAACCGCCCAAAAAAAACTTCCCTCCACTCAAACCTGCCGTCAAAACCCCCCGTAGTGGCCCAATCTAAAATCATCGGTTCTTCAGAGATTCACGCAGCAATTGAGCGGCTCGCTGCCGCCATTGCCGATCGCCACACCGCCCCAGCGAAACTGCTTCTCTTGGGTATTGCCAACGGTGGCGTCGAACTCGCCCGCCGGCTCGCCCAAAAGCTCCGCGCTCGCCACGGCACCGTCGATATTTCGTTTCATCGCGACGACATCGCGCGGCAGCCCATCCCCAAGGAGTTCGCTCCCACGCAGATTCCCGCTGACGTCGACGGCGCCTGCGTTATTCTCGTCGACGACGTCCTTTTCTCTGGCCGGACCGTCAAGGCCGCACTCGATGAGCTCTTCGACCACGGCCGAGCTGCCACGGTCGAACTCGCCGTCCTCGTCGATCGCGGCGGCCGTCGTTTACCCATCTCGGCCGACTACCTCGGACTGAGCTTACCGACTCCCTGCCAAGAAAAAATCGTCGTCTCGCTTCACGCCACGGACGCTACCCGCGACTCGATTTGGATCACACCCGCCAAAGCCCAAACTAAAATTTAAACCGCCTCCACCTGTGCCCTGGACCCGTCGCCATCTGCTCACCATCGAGGAGCTTTCCCTCGCTGAGATCGAGCAAATCCATGCAACCGCCGTCGCCTTCAAAAGCACGCTTACGCGGAGCGTCAAAAAAGTTCCGGCCCTCCGCGGCAAGACGATCGTCAACCTCTTCCTTGAGCCGAGCACGCGCACCCGCCTCGCTTTCGACATGGCGGCCAAGCGACTCAGCGCGGACGTCATTTCCCTCGACGGCTCCAGCAGTAGCACCACCAAGGGCGAAACCTTGCGTGATACCGCTCAAAATCTGCAGGCGCTGCAGGCCGATATGATCGTCATCCGCCACGCCGCCGCCGGTTCTCCGCTGTATCTTTCACGCATCCTCAACATTCCCGTGATCAACGCGGGTGATGGCGCTCACGAACATCCAACGCAGGGTCTGCTTGATACCTTTACCATGAAGGAGCGCCTCGGCTGCCTGCGCGGGCGCAAGGTGGTGATTCTTGGCGACATTCTCTTCAGCCGGGTCGCTCGCTCGAATATTCACGCCCTCACCAAGATGGGCGCCGCCGTCACCCTCGTCGGCCCATCGACGCTGGTGCCCCAATGGTTTACCGCGATGGGCGTGCGCGTCTCCCACGATTTACGCGGCGCGCTCGCCGATGCCGAAGTGGTGATGCTTCTCCGCATCCAACACGAGCGCCAAGCCGCCGGACTGTTCCCCTCCATCGGCGAATACACGAGTATGTTTGGTCTTAATAAAACCCGCGCATCGTGGCTCAATCCCAAAGCCATCATCATGCACCCCGGCCCGATCAACCGTGGCGTCGAAATCGATAGCGAACTCGCCGACGGCGACCGCAGCGTCATCCTCCAACAAGTCACTAATGGCATCGCTGTCCGGATGGCCGTCCTCTACCTCTGCGCGGGCGGCCAACCTGAAAATGTCACGCCCGCCCCCGCAACCGAGACCAGCCGCCCGGCTGGCGCAGAGTGAGGCTCGCCCGCTCTTTCCGCCGCCGCTTCGGGCCCCTCACCTAGCGCCCCCATCTCAATCACTGCAACCAACGCTCAGCGCTATTTTTCGGCCTTAACTGTTCTCCGATGTCTTCACTCTGGATCAAAAATGCCCGCGTCATCGACCCCGCCTCGCAACGCGACGCCATCGGCGATCTCTTCGTCGCCGATGGAAAATTCGTCGATTCACTGTCCGGTGCCACCAAAAAACGCGCAAAACTAATCGATGCACAGGGCTTGGTCGCCTGCCCTGGATTGATCGACGTCCACGTCCATTTTCGCGAACCCGGCCAGACGCACAAAGAAACGATCGGGACAGGCTCACGCGCCGCCGCCGCCGGCGGATTCACGACAGTCGTATGCATGCCGAATACCGCACCCGTCGCCGACAACCCCGGCACCATCCAACTAATGAACGACGTCATCCGGCGCGATGCCGTCATCCGCGTCCATCCCACCGGGTGCATCACGGTCGGCATGAAAGGCGATTCCCTCGCTCCCATCGGCTCACTCAAACGAGCCGGGGTCGTAGCCATCACCGACGACGGTGACTGCGTGCAGTCCAATGACCTCATGCGTCGCGCGGTGGAATACGCCAAGATGTTCGACCTGCCCGTAATGGATCACTGCCAGGATCAATCGATGACTCAGGGTGCGGTGATGAATGAGGGCGTAATGTCGACCCGCCTCGGGCTTCGCGGCTGGCCCAATGCCGCCGAGGACTTGATCGTCGCACGCAATGTCATTCTCTCTGAGTACACGGGCGCCCACATCCACCTGCAGCACATTTCCTCGCGTTTTTCCGTCGATATTATTCGCCGGGCCAAACAGCGCGGTGCCCGCATCACCGCCGAGGCCACCCCTCATCACATCGCCCTGACCGACGATTTACTCGCGACCTACGATACTCACTTCAAGATGAATCCGCCCTTGCGGACCGAAGTCGACCGGCAGGCCCTGATCGCGGGTTTGCGCGACGGCACGCTCGACATCATCGCAACCGACCATGCTCCTCACACTGACTACGAAAAAGACAAGGAATTCGATTACGCACCCAACGGGATTATCGGCCTGGAGACTGCGCTGCCCGTCACGCTCGATATCCTCGTACGAAAAAATAAATTCAAACTACCCTTCGTCATCGACCTCATGACACGCCGCCCGGCCCGTCTGATCAACCTTCCGGGCGGAACCCTCGCGTTGGGCGCCGAGGCGGATATCTGCATTTTCGATCCTGCTGAAAAATGGCTTTACGACGCCAAAGTCGGGTTCAGTAAATCCAGTAATTCACCTTGGTCGGGGCAGACGCTCACTGGTCGCGTGAAGACGACCATCGTCGGCGGCCGGATCGTTTTCTCGGGCGGTCGGATTATTTAATCCCAACGGCCCGGTCACCGACTGCCGTTAGCCATGCGCAACGCCCTCTCCTCCATCGCCGGCGTCGTTGAAATCACGCTTGCCCTGATCGGTTGCGGGCTGCTCTGGAAATTCGTCATGCAGCCCGCCGCCCGAGCTCACCCACCGATCTCGCGGCTCCCGGCCTGGGATATTTCGATGGCCGATTTTCTAAGTTTCCTGCTGTTGGTCATGGGGGGGAGCAGCATCGCCGCAATCGCGGCGGGTTTTGTCGGTAAACTCCTCCCTTTTCGGGGCGATACGATGACCGTCTTTAGCGGCGCGTTCACCCAGCTCGGTCTGCTGCTGGGCGTGCTCACCCACCGCATTCTCGTCGAGAAAAAATCCATGCCCCGGCTATCCTCGCCACGCGCAAGCTTTACCGCTGGAGTCGCCACTTTTCTCGTTGCGATACCCTTGGTCATTGCGTCCGCAAAACTTTCGGAGCTGCTCCTGCAGCTCGCGGGGTTGCCGACCGGGAAACAAGATCTGATCGGCATGTTCGCCCAAGCCGACTCCGCAGGGTTGATCATCATTATGACCTTTCTCGCGGTCGTGATTGCGCCCGTCTCCGAGGAACTCGTTTTTCGCGGCGGTCTCTTCCGGCATTTTCGCACGCGCCTGCCTCGTTGGGCCGCCTTGGTGATCCCCGGACTCTTCTTCGCATCCTTACACGTGAACTGGCACACCCTCCAAGGTCTCAGCAGTCTCGCCCCACTCACCGTTCTCTCCGTGATCTTTTCGCTCGCCTACGAACGGACGGGGAAAATCAGCACCGCGATTTTCGCTCACGCTTTATTTAATCTTAACACGATCCTCCTCATTTTCTGCGGGACCGATCTTTAACTAACGGCACCATGCATCCGTTCACGCCGCACGCCGATGCCACCGTCTCCGCTTGGGGCGAGACCAAACTCATTCAGTCAATTCGCCGCTGGCTCGGAACATCGAACCCACCTCCCCCCTTCGGGATCGGCAACGATTGCGCCGTCTTACCCGCGTCACACCGGCGACAACTCATCACCGTCGACCCCGTCATTTTCGGACGCCACTTCGACGAAACCGTGGCCCCCCGGGCAGTCGGCGCCAAATTATTAAAGCGGAACCTCAGCGACCTCGCCGCCATGGGCGGCCGGCCCACCGCCGCTGTCCTCGCGCTCACCTTAGACCCTCGGGTTAGCCGTGATTGGTTGGAAGCTTTCTACCGCGGTCTGGCCGAAACCGCTCGCCGCTACCACGTGCCCATCGTCGGCGGTGATCTCGCCCAAGCCAATGGCGTCGTCGCCGCTAGTCTCACCCTGCTCGGGGAAGCTCAGGGCGAGCGCGTCCTGACCCGCACCGGCGCGAAAGTCGGCGACTGGATTTACGTGACGGGGGCGCTCGGCGGCAGCCTCGCCTCCGGCCGGCATTTCCGTTTTTCACCACGGCTCCGCGAGGGCGGGTGGCTCGCCCAACGCCCCGAGGTCCGTGCGATGCTGGACCTCAGCGATGGTCTCGCCAAAGATATCCACGCGCTGACTCCTCTGGGCGCGGTGCCCGCGCTCCAAGCGCGGCAACTTCCCCGCCATCGCGGCGCAGACTTGAAGGCGGCGCTCACCGACGGCGAAGACTACGAACTTCTTTTCGTACTAAATAAAAACGCAGATCAGGGCGCCTTCGCGCGCGCTTGGAGACGAGCGTTCCCCCGCCTCCGCGTCACTTGTATCGGGTGCTTTGCCCCCAACGGCCAACAGCTCGCCACTACGCTCCGAATCGCTGACTACCATGGCTACGAACATCTGCGATAAGTTACGCCAAGGGGTGATTACAACCTCCGCCGAAGCGACGCGCGCCCTCGCCGCAACCTTCGCCCACGCGCTGCCCGTCGACACGACGCTCGCCCTCCACGGCAACCTCGGCGTGGGAAAAACAACCTTCGTGCAAGGCCTCGCCCGAGGTCTCGGTATTCAAGAAATGGTGACAAGCCCGACTTTCAATATATTTTCTCTCCATCGCGGCCGGTGCAACCTACTGCATCTTGACGCTTACCGGCTAGAAAACGCCCGCCAGGTCGACGATTTACTCCTCAGCGACTTCATGATCTCACCATGGTGCCTCGCGGTGGAATGGCCCGATAAAATTGCCGAATGGCTGCCCATCGGCACGCTTCACCTTGAACTGGGTATCACCACGGAGGAGCACCACTCAATCAAGCTCCGGAGCGAGTAAGGCACGCCGATCTAACCACCGAAAGGGCTCGGGTGCAGCCAAGCCGCCCGAGCCCAAGTAACCGTCAGCTCAAAAATCTTAAGTCACCGCAGAAGCCGCCGGCGGCTCCGACTGGCTCCCTTCACTCGGCGCGACCTCGCTCGAAGCGACCTCACTCGAAGCGACCTCACTCGAAGCGACCTCACTCGAAGCGACCTCGCTCGAAGCGGCCTCACTCGACGCAGCCTCACTCGACGCGACCTCGCTCGACACAGCCTCGCTCGAAGCGACCTCACTCGAAGCGACCTCACTCGACGCCGCCTCACTCGAGGCGGCTTCGGCAGGGACGACCACCGGAGGAGCGGGGCTCTCGACGGCGACCGCTACAGTTGTTGCGGCGGGGGCGGCGCTGAAGGGAACCTCTGGGAAGTTTTCTGGATCGTGGTCTTCCGCTTCGATTTCTTTTTTACGCGCCTCAATCATCGGCGGTGGCGCAAACAGGCGACCATCGATCAACTCGGTGACATAACCCTCACGAACCAGCCAGATCAAATCGCCTTGGAGGCGCCCTAGCTTGGCACGTTCCTCGATGGTGAGAGTAAACTCGACTTTGCTGACCACAGGCGCTGGCGCTGGCGCTGCCGCCGTCGCCGCGTCTGCCGCTGGGGCCAAAGGCGCGGGTACTTTGGGCGAGGCTGGAGTTGGCGCCACCAGTCCCAAGAACTTTGCCGCCAACTCACTCGCCCGCACCATGGGATGAGTCTCGATGAAGTTGATCAGAGCGCCAATGCTATCCGCGAAGGTCTGACCGGGAACTCGGAATTTACGCTTCACCGCGCAGACGTAAGAGACCCCCTTTGAGCCCTTCTTGAAAATCGTGAAGTGCTCACGACGCAACCGGCCGCGCAAGGCGTTCGCCGTATCGAGCGGAAACCGTCGCTGCCGATCGACCGCGCCTTCCAGAGCCCGACGGATTTCTCCCGGGGGCAAAATTTCCCCTAGGCTACCGTGGAAACGAGCGTTCTCTGAAGTACGGACCACTTTATCGCGCGCCTGCGTGAGCAAGTACACCCGCGCGTCCTCTAAGGAATCAAACGTGGGCACCGTCGAGACCGCTGGGGTTATGCCGGCCGGAGGCTCGCTCGCGGGCGTTTCCCCGACCACCGCAACCGCGTCGGGCACGACGGCCGCGGCTGGGCTCTCCACCGCCACTTTCACCAAGGGCTTGCCGGCCGCGTCCAACTTCCAAGTGTACCGCGTCGTCTTCTTCATCTTCGCGAGCCATTGGTTAACAACCTCTGGGTCACGAATCGTCTCGATGCGACCACGAAAGATATCCAGCGGCATCCGCGCGCCAATTTTCCCTGTGTAATGCTGCATCACGATCTGATTATATCGGTGATAATTGGGCGGCCCCAACAATTCGCCCGTCACGCCGCAGCGATTAATCACCAGGTAATTACCCTTGGGCGGATCGACCTCAACCTCGGCCGTATCAAAAAACTTGTCCAAGTGTTTATCCAATACGTGAGCCACCGCGGCCTCGTCCGTTTCAAACGGAATTCCATCCGGAACAGAGAGGTGAAATTGAGGACGAGCGGCCTTTGGCGCCGTTCCCTCAACCGACCCCGCTTGCCCGCCTGAACCACCCTGGCCCTCGGATGATTTGTGAGCTACCACGACGACGAAGCGGTCCGTTTTCGCCACCACCGTACGCGCAATTTCAAACAATTCGACCGTCCGACAAGACTTCCGGATGGTTTGCACCAACGTGTTGAAGCTCGTGTCTTCTGGGTAAAAAGTGACACTGAAATAGGGACTGTCGTAAGGGCCGCGATCTTGCGGGGCTCCACGGCCACCATAGCCTCCATAGCCGCCTTGGCCACCCTGGCCACCCTGGCCACCCTGGCCACCTTGGCCACCCTGGTAACGAGGGGCGCCCTGGCCACCCGCGTAACCACCTTCACGCCGGGGGCCACCGCGATAATCACCACCGCCAGTGCCACCGCCAGTGCCACCGCCAGTGCCACCGCTGGGGCCACCGCGAAATTCGCCACCACTCGGCCGCGGACCGCGATTACCAGAATAATCTCGACCCGGCCCACCAGCGCCGGCGCCGCCCAGAGAACTCGGAGCGGGCGTTGCCGCGGGCGCGGGCGCAACGTCATCGGGCCCAGCAGGCCGGCGAAACGGGCGGCGATCGCGGCGGTCGGGGCCACCCATGCCACCGTCGCGACGATCCTCTCGCCGCGGCCGGTCGCCGCCGTGCTCCCGCACCAGTTGATCGGACGAGGAAGATTTTTCCTGCGACCATTGCGTGCCGAAACTGAAGCCCTGCAATTGGCTCAAGTCTAGTTTGTTGAAATCCGTTGGCGGATTCTCCTTGGGAGCGTTGTCGTCCATATTATCCGGGAAAAGCGGGCGGTACCCGCGAGTTTGTCTTAGTGGCTATAGCGCGATCGTGATCAGAGCCGACTCTTTCCGATCGTCTCCCTGTGGCAAGCAGTTTTCCGACCTAAATCGCTCCTTTTTCCTCAGCGCCATAAAAAGCCCTCACCCACGCACCGTCGACCGAGGGCAATCAGTTTTAGGGTAGAATATAGATTTCCACGAGCGCCTCGCCCGTCGTGTTGCCGGCTCCGGAAACCTTAATGGTATAAGGGCCGGGCTCCACGGTGACGACCAAAGCGCTGTCGTTGCTACCGTCGGCCAACGGAAATGCGGCGACCGCTCGGGCCGCGATTTCCAGATCGCGCTTGAAACCCGCGGTGGTCCAGCCGGTATTTGAACCGATCAAGGCGCTACCAACCGCGCCGTTAAATAGGGCCAGCGCCGGCCGAGCGAGCACGCCCGGCACGCCGAATTGCGATAAACTCGGCCCGATCCCGCGCAGGAGTAATCGAGTCGGCGAAGTACCACCGACCACCAAACCGGCAAAGAGCGCGTTCGCGTCGATTCCCACCTGCGCCCTCATCGACAGGTTCGCGAGCCTGAGGGCCGGATTGCCACCGATCGCGTCGTAAGCTTCCATTAAAACCACTCCGCCCCGAGCATCGGCACTGGATAAATGCGACGAGTATAAACCGACCGGCAGCGCCAGGACGATGGCCGCATCCTTGCTCCCCTCAGTTAGTGGAAAGGCACCGACCGCAGCCGCAGTATCCGCCACCCCAAACGACGGCAGCGCGTTTCCCCAGTTATCGTTCCCCGCCAAAATGACCGGGCCGGAGTAAATCTGCAGACGGGGATCCGCCATCCCCACGACCCCAAACTGCCCGAGCGACGGCCCAATTCCACGCAAAAGATACGTACGCGCACCGACGCTGGGACCCTGCACAAAAAAACCGACAATCAGGATTTCACTATCACCGAGTTGCGCCCGCGCTGAAAGATTTACCAAACGCCCTTCCCCCGTTTTCGCGAGCGCCCGCCCGCCGCGGCCCGCACCCCGCCGGAAGGCAGGCCAGTTCGAGTAAGCAGAAAGGGGCGAACCATTGCCGGTAATTTTATAAAGTAAGCCATCAAATGAACCAATGTAGATCGAACCATCCGGAGCCACGATCGGCGAGGACTCGATATCGTCCAACGTCGCCAACGTCCAGCGAACGCTCCCATCTTCCGGATTCAAAGCGCGCACCAAATCATCATCGGCTCCAAAAATAATCACCCCGTCCCCTCGCACCGCCGCCGACGAGGCCGCACTCGCGCGAATACTCGTTTTCCATTTTACGCGCTGGTCGTCGCTCCCTTTGGCGTTCAAAGCATAAAAAAATCCATCCGCTGAGGCAAAATACACGGTGCCATCAGCGCCCAACGACGGGGATGCCTGAATGGCTCCGTTTGTCGAAAAGGCCCACCGCAGCGCCCCGTCGGCCGAGAGTGCGTACATTTTCTGATCGCCCGAACCAAAATAAACGGCGCCATCGGCACCAATGGCCGGAGACGAGAAAATCGGCCCTCCGGTGGAAAACCGCCATAATTCAATACCCGCGGGGGAGACCGCATAAAAGGATTTGTCGTCGCATCCAAAATAAACCGAGCCATCCGCCGCGATCGCCGGCGATGAGTCAATGATGCCGCCCGCCCCGAAGCTCCAACGCTCCACCCCTTCTGGCGTGACCGCATAGAGCCGACCTGCTCCCGAACCGAAGTAGAGCGTACCGTCCGCCCCCAGCGCGGGTGAACTCGTGATAAACCCTCGCGCGTTGAACGTCCATTTCGTCGCGCCATTGGCCGGATTGAGCGCGTAAAGGCGCCCGTCAACGCATCCGATATAAATCGTGCCGTCCGCGCCCACCACGGGGGAAGAGTCCACCGGCGCCGTCATCGCCACATCCCATTTTCTCACGCCTTCCGAGCTCACGGCCACGACGCGCCCCCCACCCGCTCGCTCGACGCCCACATAAACAGTGGCGCCATCCGCGCTGAGCGCCGGCGAAGAAAGCGTAATGTAGCCCTGCACATTAAAGGCCCAACGACGCGTGCCCTCCGTCTGTGCCCCCAGCCCGACCACCAGAGCAAAAAAAGCCGCCAAGGCGAGCCAGCCCCTCGCCCGCACTCGCTTGATTTTTCGAGATACCAACGGAAATTCAAAAACGGACCGCGCTCTCGCCGGAGCACCGCCCGCTCCCCATCTGAGGCGACGCCCCCTCAATTGATTAAATAAAATTACGCACACCCCCATTAGGGAAACGGTAACAGATCGGCAGTAGGATCCAAGGATTTGCAGGCACCGCTCGAATCACGCCTCCGCCGGCAACACAAGGCGGAAGCACGCCCCCCGCTCATCGCTCTTCACCAATTCCAGCACCCCATCAGCCTTAAGTGCCAACTGATAACTCAGCGCGAGCCCAACCCCGCTGCCACTCGGCTTACTACTTGCGCAGGGTTGAAACAGACTTGCGCGGACCGTGGCCGGCAGACCGGGACCACCATCCGCAATTAAAAATTCCAAGCCACCCTCCGCGCGCTGAGCACTCGTGAGCCGCACCGCCCCTCCCGCGGGCGTCGCCTCAATGGCGTTTTGAAGAAGATTGCGTATCACCAAAATGGCTAGATTCGCCCGCCGCCCCGATACCACGCCGCCAACTTCCGCCGCCCCCACAACCTCCAGAGCCACTCCGCGTTGCTTCGCCTCGCCCTGCACTTTCGCTGCGACCGCCCCGAGCATTTCCGCGGCGGAAAGTTCGAACGTTGCGCCCATCTGCTCATCCCGGAGGACCTCAACGACATCGGTCACCATCGTCCGCAGCCGGCGCGTCAAGGCTGAAGCGGCGACCAACTCCTCACCACTCGCCAACTCGGCCCGGCCTTCCGCATCAAACTGGCCGGCCATAAAAACCTCCAGCCCAGCGAGCGGATTTTTCAACTCATGCATGAGGTGCGCCGTGACCGCACCGAGCGCAGAGGTCTTCGCCGTGAGAACGAGTTCGCGATTCGCGCGCTGCAAATCCTCCGTCCTGGCCCGGAGCGCTCGATGCGCCGCCTCAATCCGCCGAAAGGCCCAGTGGAGGGCTAGACCAATCACAAACGAGCCAGCGAGCCATGCCGTCACCGCCTGCGTCCAGAGGCGACGATCGTGCCCAGCAAATTCCGCCAGCGGGCCCTCGGCCGAAATCCAAAACTGCGCGACGCCGAGCAAACCATCGTTACCACTGAGTCGCACCGGCACCCATGTCTCCAACAAGCCCGGCCGCAAGGAGCCCAGACCAATCACCTCTTCGGCCGAAACATTGGCGTGCAAGCGAGCCAGTGTGGCCCCGCCGACCAACTTGACCCAGTCCTCGTCAGCGGGCGGCGTCTCCAACCAGGGCACCGGCCAAGCCGCGCAGAACTGACGACTCGCATCGAACACCCGCACGCCCACCACTCCTGAAAACTTGGAGGCTTTCAAGACCGCAAAAAGCAACGCCACCGGCAACTGCTCGGGCGGCAACACCATCTCAACCGCGCTGAGCTCCAACTGCATCGAAACGACCGCGGCCATCCGGTCCGCCTCACGCCGAAAAATTTGTTCACGCAAACCCGCACGAAGTTGCCACGTGAGGCCAGTGATGCCTCCGGCAAAAACGAGCACGGTCAGCGCAAAAACGCCGATCGAGGCAAAGCGGCCGGGTGACGGGATCGGATGGCTGGATGGCATGGCAGGGGAACGGATCTCATCTTTCCCAGCTCCAATGGGCACCAAGCAAGCCTTCGTTCACACGATAGGAAGCCACGCGATCGTTAGATCGGCTGCGCTCCCAAGTATAAGCGCCGAAAAGCAACCACCGCGTGGTGATTTTACGCTCGAGGCGCGCCCGCAGCGAAAACTCCTCCTTGATTCGCGGTGGCGGATCGATCCCGATTCCCGCCGTCTGCACCTTAAACTCTAGGCGCTCGGCGGCGGCGTCCAAACGGAGCGACCAAGCCTCCTTTTTCCAGGTCAGCTCCTGGCTGATCTTCTTCTGATTGTATCCGAAATAACCGGACCCATTATCCTCATACTGCAGCCCGCCGAGCCGCGTGCTCAATTTCCAGCGCTTCTGCTCGCCCAACTCGAGGTCCAGTCGTAATCCGAGCTCGCGCTCGGCAATCTTTAAACGGGTCCCACCCAATGCGCGCCCCGCGCGACTATACTGCACGCGCTGGTCGAAGTCGCGCCACCGCCGGCGGCCCTCAAGCCGGAGTTCGAGACTTTTCGAAAGAGACCACCCGGCACGAAGGCTCCCTTCACCGATTGCACAATCATTCGTTCCACCGTCGTAACGCTTCCGCTCGCCCCCAGCCTGAACTTCACACCACAGCGCGGGGTGCACCCTCCAGCGTACGCTGGGCGCAAGGATCAACCCTCCGACCTTGAGGCGCGCCACCAAACGCTCCACCTCTGAGTCGGAAACATCAAACACCTGATCATAGTAATAACCCGTGAGCGGCGACGCAGCTTTAAGCGTATCCGAAAAGCGATAACCCCACTCGGATTGGACCCACGCTTCGCTCTCCTGGGTCACGGTCTGGCCAGAAAAAAAACGGGTGCCGCCGAGCTGAGCGAAGAACGTGTAATCGATTTTACCCCGCGGCACCGCGAGCACCAGCGCCTCCCAAGAGGAACGGGCAAACGCGCTCGCCTCCGGCGCTTTGGCGCTCAGCAACAGATTGTCCTTGAAACCCAAGGACGTCTCCGCCTCGGCGGAAATGCTCCAGCGAGGCTGATTCGCAATCCAAGTCACCACCTCTCGGGCCGCCGCCGGCGGCAGCTCTCGTGGAGTCGCCACTTGACCAAACGCCGTCAACTCCGCGAGGCGAAGTAACAAGATGATGACCGGGAAATATCGGAACAAAGTAATCACACTAAAAAAGCTCCCACCACAGCGTGCAAACGGCTTCGCCACCACTCAAGTTATGAACTCGCGACAATTTGGTCGCCCAATAAAAAGGGCGGCTGCCCAAAGGCAACCGCCCCATGACTGACATTACGCTAATTCTGATTACGCCAGAAAATAATTAACCTCGGGGAGAAGCATTCTGCCGCTGCCGGCGCTGCTCGTCGCGAATCTGCTTGTGAAGAAGGTTCTGCGCTTCCTCGAAGGCCTTTTTTCGATCCTGCATCCGCTCGAGAATCACTTTCTTCTGAGCTTCCGTCGAATCCTTGAGCTGCTTGGCCAGAGCCTCATATTCGGAGATCATCCGGTCCCGCTGGGCATTCGCCTCTTCCTTCGACTTCGCGGTCTCCGCTTTGATCTTCTCTTTCGCCGAACCCTCCGCCCCTGACCCCACGGTTGGCTGAGCGCCAAAAGCCGTCGCCACCCAGAAGATCATCAGGCCCAAGCAACGGAGTAAAAAGCGATTTAAGGTCATGAGTAAAACGAGCCAAACGCTTTGCAACCTTCGTGCCAAAACGATAGCATTAATATTAATTATTGATAAACAATGATTTAAGAGATAAAAGCAAGAGATCCGCCTATTTTTTAAAGGGGACGCACCCCCAAACGCGAACCCAAGAACGGGGATTATTCCCCGCTAATGTCTTTTTCACGCGTCCCCTTAATGCGATACCGAACGACGTCGCGCGATACACCCAAGAGGCGAGCCGCCGCCGAGGCGTTACCATCGACCTGCTGCAGCGCCCGGTCAACGATTTGATCGATGGCCGCCTCCAAGGAGAAACCGGATTCAGGAAAAGAAAAGTCCGGCCGAAACCAATGGCCGTTGGGGCCCGGCGGGCTGCCGACCAGACCGCTGCCAACGAGATGGGAAAACATCAAGCCGCGCTCCCCTCCAAAAACGATCGCGCGTTCAATCTCATGCGCAAGTTCGCGGACATTGCCCGGCCAACGGTAAGCCAGCAACCGAGCCCGGCCTTCCGCTGGGATCACCGGGGGTTTTAATCCGTACCGCCGACTCACTCGCGCGAGTAATTCCTCGGCGAGGACTAAAATATCCTGACCCCGCTCGCGTAACGCTGGCAGCCGTACCCGAAATAAATCGAGACGATGCAATAAGTCCTCGCGAAACTTTCCCGCGGCGACAAGCCCGGCAAGATCTGCATTGGTCGCCGCAATGATCCGTGCGTCCACGGGGATCGCTCGGGATGCGCCTACTCGCCGGAGCATGTGATCCTCGATGGCGGTGAGCAACTTTGCCTGCAAACCCGCGGCGAGACTCGGCAATTCATCTAAAAAAAGCGTCCCGCCGTCCGCGGCCTCCATCAACCCGATCCGCGCCGCCTTCGCATCAGTAAAAGCGCCCCGCTCATGACCGAATAATTCAGACTCAGCCAACGAATCGAGCAACGCGGAACAGTTCAGCTCCACCAGCGCCTCATCCGCCCGCGGCCCGTTGCGATGAATCCAACGGGCAATCGCCGTCTTACCCGTCCCCGTCTCGCCTTCAATCAACACGGGCGGAAGGTAACCCGTTAAACGCCGATCAGCCGCGGTAATCTTCGCGAGCTGCTCACGTACCCCCGCCAGACTTTCCCCAAAGACCAGCTCGCCCTCCTGCCCACGGCGAAATTCCGCCGCCCGACGCGCCTGCCGCGTCCGCCGCGCCTGCGCCAAACGCACCGGCAACTCATCGAGGTCAAAGGGCTTGACCAAATAATCAGCGGCCCCAGCCCTCACCGCTTCAACCGCGCCCGCCACCCCTCCTTCCGCTGTCATCACGATCACGTTGGTCGTCGGCGGAAAAAGTTTTTCCATGAGCAGACTCGTCCCGCGGCCATCCGGCAGATTCACGTCGAGGACGGCGGCATCAAAAACCATCGAAGCGAGCGCCTGCCGGGCGGCTGCGACGGTGGCCACCGCGGTCACCTCTGCGCCTTCCCTCACCAAGAAAGCCGCCAAGCGCTTCCGAAAAAAAACCTCGTCCTCGAGCAACAATATACTGAGTCCGAGCAACGGAGAGATAGCCATGCGACGACTGTGACCAACCGCCCGCCGTGCTCCACTCAAATTTAACCAACCGCACGCACGGAACCTGCCCTTCAACGCGAACCAGCCCTCGGCGGCGCTTGCGCCGACGCGCTCAGGTTTCAACTTGGGCCGCCGCCCCGCCAGCCCCACCCAACCGCTTCCCTAGATTTAAAATGGTGCTCGGGACAGGACTCGAACCTGCACGCCTTGCGGCACATGCACCTCAAACATGTGTGTCTACCAGTTCCACCACCCGAGCATTTCTCAACTAAGGACGGCGGAATAAGAGACATCCATCGACCCTTGTCCAGCCTTGAAATTTTATCATGAATTTTTTCGGCCTCAAAATAAGTTTCCGATGAAATTCTCGGCTAAATTTTGCTTAACGACGCTGGCGCTCGATTAAACCCTCAGCGAGTTGTGCCGCGAAGAAGGGCCCGCGAAATATCATCCCGGTATAAACCTGCACCAGCACCGCGCCCGCATCTAATTTACGAGCCGCCCCCTCGACATCAACGATCCCGCCGACCCCGACAATGGGGAGCCGACCATTCGTCGCGCGCGCGATGTAGGCGATCATTTCCGTGGCGCGTTCGCTGAGGGGCGCGCCGCTCAGGCCGCCGGACTCCGCCCCACTCGAAAAAATACCCGGGCGGGCGAGCGTGGTATTGGTCGCGATGACCCCATCCAAGCCAAACTCCGCGATGACGCCGAGCACGGCATCCACCTGAGGCCAGCTTAAATCGGGAGCGATTTTAAGGAGAATCGGCAGCGACCGCCGCCCTGGAGAAACTACCCGCGCGCGATTCGCCGAAGTGATCGCTCGAAGCAACTCGCGCAAACGCGCCTCGTCCTGCAACTGCCGGAGGTTCGGAGTATTCGGGCTGGACACATTCAAGACGAGGTAATCGGCCCATGCCGCTAAGCGCTCAAAGCTCAGCAAGTAGTCGGCCGCCGCCCCGGCAATTTCCGTCACCTTCGACTTCCCAAGGTTGATCCCGAGCGGGATGCGGCGCTGGCCCGGGCCGGGTTGGCGGGCGAGACGAGCCGCGACGGCCGCGGAACCTTCGTTATTGAAGCCCATGCGGTTAATGACGGCTTCCTGCTCGGGATAACGAAACATTCTCGGGCGGGGGTTTCCCGGCTGCGCCAACGCGGTGACGGTACCAATCTCGACATGCCCGAAACCCAGCGCAGCCGCCGCGGGCCAAGCGCGCGCATTCTTGTCGAAGCCCGCCGCCAGCCCGATCGCGTTGGGAAACTGCAAGCCAAACGCCTCCACCGGCCTCGTCCGCACGCTGCCCGGGCGATGCCACCACTCTAGAGCCCGCCGCAGAGGCGCAAACGCCCCCAGTGCGGCCATTCCCCTGACGCCCATTTCGTGGGCACGCTCCGAGTCCTGCCGAAACAGCCAAGGGCGAACCATCGACTCATAATAAAGACCCATAAATACTCTCAGGTTAAAATTTGGTGACGAGATGGCAAGGAGCGCTGGCCCGCGCCCAGCTCGCGAGGGAGGCGTTGAGTATTTTCATCAAGGAAAATTAAGGATGAGAACCCCGCTGCTTTTGTGCTTGTTTTTTCGATTTGCAATAACACGCTGCGAAAAATTTCATCTGATTTTACATGGCTAAAGCAATTTCCATTCTTGACTGGTCCATTGTTCGTTTAGGCGAAGATCATAACTGGTGGGTCGCGGAGACCAGCGACCCCGTGCGCTGGGACGTGGATGGCCTAAGCATTATTGATCCGCGGCAACTCCAGCACCTGATCGAGCTCATCGATGCTCTCCGCGACTATGGGTTTGACCAAGACATCTTCGAGTCAGCTTTCATCCCTTTCCGAATCGATAAGGATCTCGGCAATGGAAAAGTCCGCCTGCGGCGGATAAAGTCATCCCTGATCGATTCGGAAGAAAAACTCTTCGCGCTACCCGATAGTCTCGACGAGGAAAACGGGCCCTATGCAGATCTTATTGATCATTTGACCCGCTGTCGGGTGAAAATGCTCAACGACCTCTTTGCATTTGAATCCAAGCTCTCAGTGGACGAGGTTGAGGACGAGATTCGGGAGGACCAGAACAGCAGTTTCATTCAAGGTAAGGCGGTCCACTGCTTTGAAGAGTGTACGGCTATTCTTGACTATATGCCCGCTGGCTACGAGGGCGACGACGAGGCCCCCGCCAAGGACACCGAGGATGACGCCAGCGAGGATGTGCCGGAGCTGGACGAAGAAGAGGAGGCGAAGCTGAAGAACGACGAATCGCTGAAATGGGATGGGGAGGAAGAAGAGGAAGGCGGCAAGGAGGGTACGGGCGATGAAAAGAAAAAGACTAAAAGCGCGGCCAAGGGTGATGATGATGAGGATGAGGAGGAGGACGAAGAGGAGGATGACGATGACGAGGACGAGGACGAGAAGCCGAAAAAGAAGGGCAAATCTAAACGCTAGAAGGCTTCGCGTGACGCGGAGAATCCTCACAACGGCAGCCTTTTTAGGCTGCCGTTTTTTTTGGCTCACGCCGAAGCGGGGTCGCTTCCGCGAAAAACACGCCACGTGATACGTTGCTTTTCCTATTCGTTTGGACCACGACCATCGACCATGGTTTTCTTTCAGCGCGCTCGGAAGCAGGTTGCCGCACTCGCTATTCTGGTGGGCAGCGCGGGCTGTGAAACAACGGCGGTGGTACCGATGAACCCCCTGATCCCCGTTTCGGGGTCGACGGCTCAGCTGCGGCCGGGGGACAGCTTAAACATCGCGCTGCAAGGTGTCCCCGATGCCTCCACCCATTCCGTCCAGATCGACGAGCAAGGGCTCATCAGCTTGCCATTTATTGGTACGCTCCCGGCGGCGGGCAGCAGCAGTGCGGAATTTTCACAGCGTATCCGCGAGACCTACATCGCGAAGAAAATTTATATGGCGGTGGATGTTTCCGTGAGCGTGACGGAGCGATATATTTATGTGGGTGGCGAAGTCCAGCGGCCGGGGCGAATCATCTGGACGTCGGATTTAACCGTGGCGAAAGCCGTGCAATCCGCCGGCGGTTTCACGCTCTACGCCAAGGAAACCGCCGTGAGTGTGGTGCGCGAAAAAAATGCCTACCCAGTTGATGTCAAACTCGCGCAAAAATTGCCGGCGCAAGATCCACGCTTAATGCCCGGCGACTCTTTGCAGGTGCCGCGTTCGCCCTTTTGAAGTGGAGACTTCTGCTGGCACGAAGCGCGGCGGATCCCGAAAAGGGAGCCCCGCTCACCTGAGAGCCACGGCCATGGGTTTCGCGAAATAGGTGAGAATCAGATCCGCGCCCGCGCGCTTAATGGCGAGGATCGATTCATGGCGACAGCGATCCAAATCAAGCCATCCGAGCCGAGCCGCCGCGTGAATCTGCGCGTATTCGCCCGAGATTTGATAAGCCGCGACCGGCTTGCGCGTTACCTCGCGCACGTCGCGAATAATATCCAGATAGAGACCCGCCGGCTTCACCATCAGGATGTCCGCACCTTCGGCATCATCGAGCAGAACCTCGGTCAGCGCCTCGCGTCGATTGGCGGGATTAAGTTGGTAAGTAGCTTTACTCAGCAAGCGGGTACCCGCCGCTTGGGCACTGCCGACCGCCTCTCGGAACGGACCATAATACGCGGAGTTAAATTTCGCAGAGTAAGCCATAATACCGGTACCGGAGAACCCGGCCGCGTCCAACGCTCGCCGGATGGCACCGACCCGGCCATCCATCATATCGCTCGGAGCCACTAGGTCGACGCCGGCACGAGCTTGGAGCACGGCCATCTGGGCGAGGAGCGCGACGCTCCGGTCATTTTCGACGTCGTCGCGCGCTGGGGTGAGCACGCCGTCGTGGCCGTGGCTTGTGTACGGATCGAGCGCGACATCGGTAATGACGGTCAACTCAGGCAGGGCTTTTTTAACCGCGCGTACCGCGCGCAAGACGAGCGTATCCTCGCTGAGTGCGTGGGTGCCCTCATCATCCTTGAGTTGCGAACCAAGCTTGGGAAATAGGGCGACCGCCAGCACGCCGACTTTACGCAGAGCCCGGCATTCCTTGACGAGGTCGCGTATGCTCAGTCGGAAAACGCCTGGCATCGAATTGATTTCCTCGGGCGCAGCCTGGCCATCGACGACAAAAAGCGGTGCGATAAAATCCGCGGGCCGAAGAACCGTCTCCGCCACCATGGCACGCAAGCTGGCGGTCCGACGAAGACGGCGAGGGCGTTGCGCGAGTTCGAGCAAGAAGGGATGGGCCGAGGGCATCGCGAGAATGTGAGGGGCCCACCGCGGGCGAGCGATCTGATTTTCAGTGCAGATGCTGCCCGGAGCCAGGCGCAAGGAGAACTTCTGGCGCCGTCCACTCGTCCTTAAGAGCATGAAACAAGGGTTCGGTCACGGGCAACGCGGCCGCCGCGGTCGTTGCGGACTTCTGATTCAAGCAGAATATTATTCGCTAGCCAGAGGCACGTCAGAGGCGCGAGGCGCGGTCAAAGCCTTGGCCGGCCCGGTGGGCGTGCCGCGCCCCGTTGCCACGCTGGCACCCGCAAAGGCGCCAGCCCTCGCGGAAGCATGGATGGGGCCGCTGACCGGCGGGCGTGAAACAAACGCCCCCAGTGCCAGAGCGGCGCCGCCCAGCAAAATAGTTGGACCACGAAAATCAGGAGATATCATGGAACGATGGAGCCGCAAATTTATCAAAGGAAGGTCCGAAGCTGAACGAAAAGACGAGCCCAACTGGAGAGGCGTGAGCCGGGCGCGGAAAATATCCAAGCCTTGCGCTGCATCCACAGCAGCCGGCGCATCGACGAATTCTGGAAACACCGCCTCAACACCCACGCGGCCCGAAATGATTCCCTCCCCCTGGCCGCCTGACAGAAGAATTTTGGCTCACGCCCCAACCCACCAGAGGAAATTCTCCAGGAGGAGGATCGCTTCACCACAGTAACCTGACAATCAGAGCTGGAGAGCACGCCACGTACTGGCGCGCGCCGGCGGCTTGTCTCGGCTTGGGCGGCCGCATTTGAAGAGTATTTAGAGATCCACTACGCCGAGCAGAACCAAGCCGGCCACCGTTTGGTGGTGCGCAACGGCCACCGCGCGATCCCGAATCTGCAAACTGGGCGCGGAGCGATCGAGGCGCTTGCCCCCCCGTATCGATGACGGTCGCGAAGGCGAGCGCTTCCTCAGCCGGATCCTGCCGCCCCACCTGCGGCGGGTGCCGAGTTTGAAAACCTGACTCCCGCGCTTTACCTCAAAGGGATTTCGACCTCCGCGATGCCGGCCGCGTTGGCGCCAGGGTTGGGGCCAAACGCGGCCGGATTGTCGCCGGCATCGATCGTGCGCCTCGTCGCCGGCTGGCAGGACGAATATCCAGCGTGGTCGAAGCGCGATCGCCGGCAGGAGGAAATCGTCTGCCTCTGGGACCGATGGGATTTACGGCAACGTGCAACCGACCGAAAACCGGCCGTGCCGGTTGGTCGTCATCGACGCGCGCAAGGCTGGGACGAAGGTCTTGCTCGCGATCAGCGCCGTCGACCGGGAAAGTGAGCTGTCTTCGCCGGACGTATTGCCGGATCTTAAACGCTGGGGCATCAAAGCGCCGCCCAAAACAGGCGGCCGCTGAAGGCGCGCTCGGCTTTTAGCCGGCGCTGGAAAAAGTCTGGCCCGCGTGCCGGGTGCAGCCCGCGGGGTGCGCAAGACCGTGCACATCGTCGACCCATTGCCCAAGAAGCTAACAGGAGAAGCCAAGGAAAAACGGCACGATATTTGGATAGCGGAGACGAGGAACGACGCGAACACGACCTTCGATCGGTTACTCGATCGCTACGGGGCGAAATACGAAAAAGCGCGCCCGTGCCTGAAGAACGACCACTCCGCGCTGCTGAACTTAAACGACTTCCCCGCCGAGCACGGGCGCCATCTGCGCGCCGCCCATTTAATCGAATCGAGTTTCGCCACGATCCGCCACCGGGCCAACCAGACCAAAGGTGGCGGCAGCCGACTCGCACCCTCGCGCTCATGTTTTAAATCGGACGAGAATGCGAAAAAGACCGCCGTTGCCTCAACGGTCCTGAACAAATCCAAACGTTAATTTCAGGCGTCGGCTTCATCTGACGGTCTCGGCGAGAAAGCCGCTTAAACTTGCTCCGTGGTTCCCTTTCTCAGCACTTCGTCCACACCATTCGGAAATATCTCACGGTTTCCCAACCCACGCAGTTCGCTCATCAGTAGTTTCCGTTTTCCTGGGTCAGCAACGATCGGTCTGTCTGAATCAAAAGACCCCGGCGCTTTAAAAAAAGCCGAAACTCGAATACGCGCTTCTCTAATCAAAGTGGATCGTGCAACCTCTCGACGCTATGCCCCCTACCGCCACCACCCGCCGCCGTTTTCTTCACAATTCCGCGCTGCTCGCCGCCGCGCCGTTTATTCTCCCAAACCGGGTCTGGTCCCAAGCCAGCGCCCCCAGCAAACGCCTGACGCTCGGTTGCATCGGGATGGGTAAACAGATGAAGGGCCACCTCGGCGCCTTCATCGGTCGCGATGATGTCCAGGTCCTCGCCGTGTGCGATGTCGATACCACGCGCCGCACAGCCGCGAAGAAACGGGTCGACGACGCCTATGCCGCCAAGGCCGCTGCCACTTACAACTCGTGCGACGCCTACAACGATTTCCGAGAGATCATCGCGCGAAAAGACATCGACGCGGTGGTGATCGCCACACCCGACCACTGGCACGCCTACATCGCCATCGCCGCCGTAAAAGCCGGCAAAGACGTCTACTGCGAAAAGCCGCTCACCCACAATATTCACGAGGCGGTCGAATTGGTAAAAGCCGTTCGCAAAGCTAAACGCGTCTTCCAAACCGGTTCCCAACAGCGCTCGTCCAAGGAATTTCGTATCGCGTGCGAACTCGTTCGCAACGGCGTCATCGGCCGCGTCGGTACCATTAACGTTTCCTTTGGAGACCCCGCCAAGCCCTTCAACGAACCCACCGAGGCTTTGGAACCTGGGCTCGACTGGAATCTCTGGTGCGGGCCCGCTCCGCTCGTTGGTTACAGCCCCGTGCTCAGCCCGCGCGGTATTCACGACCACTTTCCGCATTGGCGTAACACATGGGAATTTGGCGGCGGCATGATCACCGACTGGGGCGCCCATCACATCGATATCGCCCAATGGGGCATGAATATGGACGGCAACGGGCCCGTCGAGGTCCGCGCTCCGCAGAACTGGGAGACCGCCAAGCGCGGCGCACAACTCATCTACGCTGACGGCACCGTCCTCACGCACGTTAAGGGCAAGGGCGTCTCCTTTTACGGCACCGAGGGGGAAGTCCACGTCAATCGCGGTAAATTCGAATTGGTGCTCGATGGCAAGACGGTGCATAAATTCTGGGACAAGGAAGTGGACAAAGGCACCTCGATGGAGCGGGAGGTCACGCTGACGGAGCGCGAGTACCTCGCTGATGCGAAGGTCAAGCTCTACAACAGCAAGACCCACTTCCAGGACTTCCTCGACGCTGTCAAGAGCCGCCAACCGCCGATTTGCGACGTAGCCGTGGGCGCGAGTTCAGCGATTGCGTGCCACCTCATGAACTTCGCGTACCACTACGGTGCGAACGCGAAGTGGAATCCTGAGCGCAACAAGTTCGCCAGTGGCGGCCGCTCAAAATGGCTCACCCGCGACCGCTACCGCGACAATTGGGTGGTTTAAGCGAGAACTGCGGCGAGCGAGATCGCTTCTCGCCACCCGACCGCCTTAAGCACCGCTGCACCACGCGAAGGCAAGGGCGACGACACCACCTCTAAGCACTCGAGCGCTGACCCCGCGCAGACCGGACCACGCGGAGCGGGGCGCGCACCCCGCTGTACGCTGGCGGCGAGGCGCGAAGCGCTCGGTCGCGTCTCTCCATTTTATCAGATAAATTTCGGAGGCCGGGGCCGCCACAGCATGCGTGCAGATCACCCGCGGAGCGATTTCACGCGCTCGGCGAATCACTAAATCAAGGCATTTCTTGAATCCAGCGGCGGATTAAGTCGACGCCTTCCTGATCCTTTTGCTGTGCACCGAGCATCGGCATGCGCCCGCCTTCCGCAATACTGAGACGATGGATAATTTCCGAGCGCTCCGGGAAGCCGGGGGTGATAATCTTCGACTCGCCTCCGAGCAGAGGGACGAGCGGCTGCCCGTTAATCAAGCCGGCGCGCGCCAAGGGGATTGCCTCCGTCAATTGAAACGCGGCCCGACCGCCCACGCCGTTGGTGCGATGGCAATGCGCGCAGTTAATATCGAGATAGGCGCGGGCGCGGGCCGCGACCGGCTGAAAGACATCAGCTGGCGCAGTTTTTCTCGGCCAAAGCTCCGCCGGTGCGGCCGCTTCAAGTTTGATCATGCCCACCTCGACCAGCGCCGCAATTTGGTTCTCAACGCGCCGGCCGAGGGCACTCAAATCACCATCACGATTCAACTGTGCGGTGGTGAGGGCAACCGTGAAGTCCGTTTGCGAGGTGTGGCACACCGCGCACTCGCCCCGACTGGAAAAACGCCACCGCCGCTGTGGCTGCGCCGGCACCGCACGCTCTTCACCTGCCTCCGGGATCAGCTCGGCGTCCGTCTGCGCCTCGTTCCATGCATACGTGTAAAAACGCCACGCACCGTGCTCTCGGTACATCAACTGGGTTTCGACGCGCCGCGGACCCAGGGAAGTCGACAGCTCCAAAGTCCGCGCGACTGCACTGCCATCAGGCAAACTCCAACGACCTTCACCTACGCTATCCACCTTGATGGCCTGCCACCCCGCGACAGCCAGCCAGCGATGAGCACGGGCCCCATCCGACCAGGCACCGGCGTTAACCGCATAGGGCACCACACCAGGGGCCGGCGCGTTTTGCGCCGTCGACGCGTAAATTCCGGTCGCGCTCAGCAGCTCGGGGAATTTCGCCTTGGCCACTTGGGGCGGTGGCGCGGGGTCCAAACGATGAATCTGACCATCGTTCCGCGTCATCAAAATTTCCCCAGCCCGATCGGTGCCAAAAGAGAGAATCTGGCCACGCGTATCCGCGATCCGCCGAAAATTTTGCGCAGCCGCGCCATCCCATTGAAATGCCCAGACCGAGCCCGTCACATAATCACCAAAAACATAATGACCGAGCAAGGAGGGATGCTTGGTCCCGCTATAAACTAAACCGCCGACCATGGACCGCGCTTCAGCGTGCGACAGCTCGATGACCGGCGGAGTCAACTTCGGCGTCGGACCCGCGAGCATGCGGTTACGCTTAAAGGGATGGCTGCCTTCGTAAACGCTCCAACCGGAGTTCTGCCCCTTCCTGATCAGGTGAATCGTTTCCCAGCTATCGTCACCGTTGTCACCGGTCCAGACCTCGCCATTCGGCGCGACAAACAACCGCCACGGATTGCGCAGGCCATAAGACCAAAATTCAGGGCGTACGTCTGGCTGGCCCACAAAAGGATTATCCGCCGGCACCGCATAATTTTGTCCGGGGGCGGGATGATCGACATCCAGGCGCAACACACCACCCGAGATAATATCCACCCGCTGGCCCAAATTATTAAGATCCCCCGGCTGGCTGCGGTCACCAATCGAAGCGTAGAGATAACCTTCCGGGCCAAAACGAAGATCCCCACCATTATGGCCATCGCTCGGCCACTGCAGCAGGATCTGCTCCGAGCCCATATCCACCACCGGGGACGCGCCGAGCGTGACCGTTAAACGCGCGATAAAATTTTCAGCGGGTTTTGGCTGCACGCGATTATAAAGCACGAAAATATGCGGCACCGCGGGAAAGCGGGGGTGAAAAGCGACCGCGTAGGTATGCGTGCTTTGTTTAAAATGGCCCGGCAGATCGAACAGTCGCTCCGGCGCGGTCTCCTCCCCTTCGCTCAAAAACGTCCAGGCCGAACCCTCCACTTCCGTCACGAGCATTCGCTCCGGGGCGGCGGGTTCCGCTGAAGGCACCCGCAGAATCGAGCTCAAGCGTCTGAACTTGAAATGTGGATACACGGGCGTGGTGGTGAAGGGCAAGCCCACTTCACCCGTATCGCGTAATTTCGCATCGGACCATCGCGGCAAAGGCCCCGCCGGTGCGACCGGTACGGCCGGCGGAATCGCGCTGGCCGGGAGCACGTACGTGCGATCGCTGAAGGCGTAGGTACGCGCTTGGGCCGGACCATACGGCGCCGCCCCGCCCGTGACGACGAGCTGATCGGCGACCACCGCGGCGGCGCCCCAAGCTAACGGCTCCGGCAGGGCCGGTCCCTGCCGCCACGTGCGCTCGGCAGGATTATAAATTCGGGTTTCACTCCAATCGGCGATATCGCAACCACCCACGATCCAGAGCTCTCCCCGCCACGCGGCGACCTGGGCCGAGCGCGGCTGAGTGGGCCCAGGCAAGACCCGCCACTGCTTGCTCGACGGATCGAACACCGCGAGACCGGTACCGGGCACGCAAACGTAGAGCAGGTCGTCGAGCGCCGCCCCCGCGAGAGCGCCCATCTGGGGAAATGCGGCCGGCTCAACGCGCCACGCCGTATCCTCAGGGCCAATACTCACCATCTGGCCCCGCTCCGTCCGCTCGCGAACACCCATCACCCAAAGACGCCCACCCGCCGCCAACGCCAGCGGAGCGGGCCACGCCGCGGGGAGATCAGGGGCACGCGCCAGCACACCGGTGCGCGGATCGTACGTTTCGACCAAGGTCGTCGCACGACGCTGGCCATCGGCCGAGAGTTCATCGCCGCCCACGATCCAGACACGGCCGCCGAAAGCCGCGGTCGCACAATAAATTCTCGGTCGAGAAAAACGGGCCGCGTCCCGCCAGGTCCACTCCTGTGGGTTGAGCTCCGCCAGCACGTCGAAAGCCCGCGTGGTCGCAGGAAATCCGAAGTCGGAAGTGACGCCACCCGCAATAAAAAGTCGGCGGTCGAGAACCGCGGCCGTGAGGTCATGATTGCTGGCGGGCATCCGCGTCGCAATTCGCCAAGGCGTCACGGCAGCTTGAGCCCGGGCTGTGGCCAGTGAGCAGGCCACCACGCCCACTTCTGGGGTCCGCGGATCGAAGCGGACGGCGCGCTGGCCGTCATCGACGATAATCCCCCGATCACGTTGCGGGGAAATCGCCTGCCACGCCGCGCGGGGTAAACCCGCTAAGTGGGGCTCGATCCACGCCGAGGGCGCCTGGGCCGGTAAGACGAGGAGTGGGCGGCAGCCGTCGACCGCGGGCCCACCGACGGCCCAAAAGTTACCCGAGGAATCGCGAATGAGTCCGCTGGCTCCCGCGGGAAGTGGGGTGAAAGGCACCTCCGCCGCGGGCAGGGCGACGAGTGAACGCCCAAGAATGGACAGACCGAGCACGAACATCTGGATAAGTACGGGAACGCGGCGAACGGGACCGCGCAGGGTATTCGGCGAGGCGGTTTGCCGGATGACGACGCGCGCGGTGGTGCGCTCCCCTCGCTCGCGAACGCGGGCCTTGGTCACGCGAGGCGCTGGCTCAGCGGCATCGTTCATGGGACCAGCGAAGCCGCTGCGCCACGCGAAAGCCAGCGGTAGGCGGCGTGGGAATTTCGCCAAAAATAGCCTTCCGCCACCGCCCGCGGTTGCACCGAGAAATAATTAGCCACCACGTGATGGACTGAGGCGTAAGGCGCGGCCTTGTTGCTCACGGGCCAGTTGCTGCCATAGAAGACACGTTTTGGACCGAACAGATCAAGCAAGGCATCCAGCCCTGGGCGATAAAAAGCAGGATCATCGATGACTTTTATATCCAGCCGCCGGACCACATCGGAAATTTTTGCGAAGATATTAGCCTGGGCGGCGAGAGGCGCGAGGGCGACCCGCAGGGCGGCGAGCTGACCGTCCCAATCCCTGAACGGGAGGTGATCGATGACGATGCGCAAGGAGGGAAACCTCTTCGCCAACGCGAGCGTCGGGGCCAACGAGCTGGCGCCACCCAACGTGTCGATTGTGAGACCGGCATCGGCCACGCGCCGCAGATCGGAGTCGAAAGTCGCATCACCCACATTTTTTAAATCGGATAAACGGATTCGCATGCCGCGAAAAAGCGGATTGGCGGCAAAGCGACGAAGATTTTCGGCAAAGCCCGGCTGGCCCGGTTTTAAATGGCCGACGAAGCCAACGATGAGCGGATCAGCTTTCGCGAGGTCGAGGATCCATTGATTATCCTCAAGCCATTCGCTGGCCTCGACGATGACGGTGCCGACAACGTTGAACGTGGCCGTCAGCGCGCGGAATTCCGGCGGGAGCACCGTCCGGTAGAGCAACGGATCGGACTTCGAGGGCCAAGGGACCCCCTCAGGCCGAGCGGGGTCGTAAAAATGCGTGTGCGTATCGATGACGGGGATCGGGGCAGGAGCGACGGAGGCGGACCGTAAGCGCGGGGTAAGTGCGGCGGTCGCCGTCGCGGCGAGGAGGAAATCGCGGCGGTTCATACGTTAAAATTTAGATTCGAGAAAAACACTCAATGAAACCGAGCGCACGCCGGCAAGCGCCGATCGAAAAGGATGTCGCCGATCGAAAAGATCGTTCTGCACCCCTCGGCAGGAGTGCGGATTCAATGCAGACTGCGGGTGGCGCGAGATCAAGCGAGGCCGGGCGCAGCGGGAGAAGCAAAACAAGGACCGCGGCCCAAGCCTCACCGCTCGCTTCGTCCGAAACGAGCGGCCACTTCCAACCGCGGGGTCGCTCACTCTTGCTTGGTCCGCCCGCGCCGATCCATACCGAAATCAGGCGCGAGAGTTGCGAGCCCCATTGCCGCGAGCAACGGCCGCCGACCCCCACTCAACGCAAAAAATTATGGAATATCACTTTAATATCGGGTAACACCACCGCGTCCGCGTTTGCGCGAAAAATCAACACGCGGTCGGCTCACAATTGCTACCTGAAATTTATGAACGATCTCATTCCACCGCTCCCTCAAGCCACCAGCCCAATCCGCCAAAGTAAGCCCGCGAAGGGATTTTTTCCTCCCGAGATCGTTCGGGCGATATCCTTTTACATTATTTCGGTCTGCATTTTCGCAAGTGTCATCGTCTGTATCCTGGCGATCTGGGACTTTGCCAAGAAAGACTCGCTCTGGCGCCTGGTTGCCTCGTTTCTGGTCGTGTCGGGAGGCACCGCACTTTTTGCCTTGGTCAATGGCACTTTTGGCGAAGACCGAAAATCTTAGCACGCGCCATAGCTACGACCACGGAGCTTCCGCCAGCGCGACGCTCACCACCACGATCAAGTCGTGGGATTTTGAGTTCATAAAAACTCGAATATTGAGACAGAGACGCCTTCAAGCGTCCCCGTCCGACAGACTCTTTGCGTTAAGGCGCTTCCAGAAAGCGCTCCGCTGGAAACAGGGAAGTCGCCGCTCTGCCATCGCCCCTCCTTCCATCCGCCAAACTTGTCAGACAGGCGGTCGCGTCGTTTTTTCGGCACGTTACTCGCAGATTTCTTTCTGCATCGAGAATCCCGTGAAAAAAACGAATCATTTTAGACTCCACTGCAATCTTGTGGCCATCCTCGTCCTGTTCTCCGGCGAGTTGGGGTCGCTCGTCGACGCGCAGACTGCGCCGACGGGGAAACCGACCAGAGCCGCGACCACCACCTGAATTCCGGCCGAAACCGTGCAGATGTCGGTATTCGAAGTTTCCTCCGATCAGGATATCGGCTACCTCACCCTTCCTTCCATCGCTGGTTTCCGCACCGGTAAGGATCTCAAGAATGTGCCGATGCCGATCTCCGTGCTCACGGCGGAATTTCTGCGCAACATCGATGCGACCGATCTGCTGGAGGCGGCGCGTTTCTCGACCGGGCCGCGGCATGCCCGACCGATGACAACGACCGGCAGGCGTTTCAATGCCGCGGCTTTTGCTCCCGATACCAGACGCGCAATCTCTTCGCGTGGCAGGCGCCAACCGACGCCGACAACATCGAGCGGATCGACATCGCCAAAGAGCCCAATGCACTCCTCTTCGGCAATTCGGAGCCGGGCGGCGTGGCCAACTTCAATACCCAGCGCGCCCAGTTCACCCACCGAAACGAAGTCGCGTTTCAGGCCGGTTCCTCGGACCAGTATCGCGGGAGCCTTGACGTGAACCGCCGCCTCTCGCCTGTCTGGGCGGTGCGGCTAAATCTGGTCGACGATGTCCGCCGGAGTTGGAAAATGGGGTGGGCAGCGAACGCCGCGCCATCCATCTCGCGCTCGCGTATCACATTGGGAAGTACACGACGCTGCGGACCGACGTTGAGATCGGCAAATTTCAGCGAGTGCCGGCGGTGTCTCTGCCGACCGACAGCTATTCCACCTGGAACGGCACGACGCCCTTTGTCTTCAACGCCGCCAGCGGCTCCGCCGGCACTGCCCGGCTCAGCTCGGCCACGGGCGTGGACTATCTCGTCTGGGACAACCTGACCGGACGTTATCAAAACTGGCGCGGCTTCGGGCAGACTAACGGCTCGATCCAGAGCCCGGCGCGCCCGGTTTAAAACCCCACCCTCATCCCGCGCGGATCGCAGTTCACCGGACCGGACAAAAGCCAGGTCACCGATTTTCACACCTTTGGCGACGCCATCGAACACCGGTTCGGCCGCTCGTTCACGGTACTCGCATCCTTTGACGCTCAAAACGTCACGGAAAAACTCCGCCGGCCCGCCAACGCCGTGGTCCGCCGCGATCCCAACCCCACCCGCCCCGACGGCTCCGCCAACCCGTATTTGGGCGGACACTACGTCGAACTCACTTGGAGCGACCCGCGCAACCACGACTTGATTTACGACGGCCGCTTCGACGCGATGCCGGAATGGAAGCCGGTGCGTTGGATGGTGCCGCGGCTCTACGCGACCGCCGGCACCACGATCGGCCGTAACCATTCGGCGGTCGCAAATCTCGTCCGCACCAACGATCCGAGCAGCGCCAATTTCAACGCCGCCCAAAACACCATCCATCGCCGGATCTTCTTCATGGCCGGCGACAACACGAAAAATAGGGGGCTCGGGGTGCCGGCCAACGCCGGCACCCGCGGCATCACCGCGGCGGTCATGCCCACCGGTGGTAAGCGTCGGCTGTGGAGCGAATCCACCTGCGAGGGAATCTCCGCTACCGCCACCTATTGGGACGGCGTGCTCCGGACCAACCTCGGCCTCCGCCGCGACGCAGCCAGCAACGACATCCAGTCCGGCGTGCGCCACGCCAATTCTGGCCTGAACGACGTCACTAATCCGCGCCGCAACGTCAACCAGGTGCAAAAATACTCGCCCACCATCGGCGGCACATTGCGCCCGATCGCCCCGCTTACTTTTTTTGGTAACTTCGCGCAGACCTTTCGCGCACCTGGCACCACCGCGACCATACCGCTCGGCGACTCCGTGACGATCCGCAAGGGCGAGGGCAAAGAAGCGGGCCTCCGGCCCAAGCTGCTCGATGGCCGTTTTGTCTCACCACCAGCGCCTACGACATCACGCAGAGCGGCCAGAACCATAGCGTCGCCGCCGTACCCACGGTCATTAATGGCATTTCGACCGATCCCGTCCTCAACGGCATCAACGCGACCTACGCAAACAAAGTCCTCAACGGCGGGACCAACGAAAGCCAGACCCTCCACGCCACCGGTTATGAAATCGAACGGTTCGCCAATCTGACCCCGACGTGGTCCTTGACCGCCGGATACGGCAACAACATCAACCGCGTCGGCGAGACTGACGTGGGCACCCTGCGCTATGGGTATGCCAATCTGCCGGAATGCGAGCGCATTACCAACTCCCACCCACTCGTCGCCGCATCGATCAACGCGGAGATCGCGGGTGTCCGCGATTTCCTGCTGGACGCCGGGCCTCGTTCGCAACCGCTCAAATCGCAACACCGTCAATCTCTTTACCCGGTACAATTTCCGCGATGGCCCGCTCAAGGGATTCACCTTTGGCGGTGGCATGAATTACCGAAGCCCCGCCGCGCTCAACAGCCAGATGGTGAATCACGTGGTCGCGCCGATTTTGGGCTCGGTGATCACCGCATACGAGGCGATGGCCGCCTCCAGCTTCCGATCTAGCCCCAAGCTGCGGGGCCGATTTCAGCTCAACGTCCGCAATCTTCTCGACCGCCAGCGCTACGAAGAACTCGGGCTCGCGCAGACCCGCTACGAGGCACCCCGATCGTTCAGCCTGACGAGGTCTCTCTCCTTTTGAGCGTCGGGGCCACCTCGTCACTCCGCGCACCCGGGGAGCCTCGCTGGCCGCGTTTACAAACCGTGGCACGAGCCGGGAGGACAGCCGCCGCGGCAAGACATTGAACCCATCCGACGTGTCGCCGACGTAAGTCTACTGCACGTACGGCCCGAACCAGTGGTCGTTTTCGCGGAGGTGGGCGGCGGCAGTGTCGGTGAGGAAACGGCCGAGACTCCCGCCGCCACCGGACGGGCCGCCGGTGAGGTTGACACCGGTGGCGAACTCACGGCCGGCGGAGGCCAGGTTCGCGTTTTCCGCGACCGGATAACGATCGGGTCGAGAGGTGGTCTCGGTTTGAGGATTGCACAAGGTGCTGAATAAAACCGCGCGTCGGCGCCGATTCGAAAATCAGCGCGGAGGCTGCCATTGCGTGAGAGCCGGTCTTGGATGCCGCGTTGCGATGGTCGCCGAGGGTGAGACGCGGCGTCTGCCCGAGCGTGTCGACGCCCGCGAGCTTGCGCATAGAATGGGTGAGATTCTCGCTGTAGACGCCGTTGGCGCTAACCTCAATGTTACGCTCCCCCTCGGAATGGCCGAAAACTTCGTCTCATGGCTGGGGTTACGCCCGAACAAGCGCAAGACCGTCGGTGGTAACATCGGCGTGCCACCCGAGCGGTCGCCAACCCGCTCTCAATCGCACGGCTGATCAACCCCCATCGCAAAACGGTCGCGCCACTGCTGGGCAACTGGTTCCGGCAGCGAAAGGCCCAACGTGGCGCGCCCGGCGCTCCGACCGGCACCGGACATATGCGGGCGTATATTTTGTATTCGATTATCAAATACTTTAAATCCTTCGAGCCCGCCCGCCCTGAGAATCCCACGCTCCGTCAGGCGTTCACGAAAAGCGCTTTACGCTGAGCGGCCAAAGAGCTAGCACCTCTTTCTGAGCCGTGACCTAAGGGTGGCTTCTTCTTCGAAGAGCACTCTGACTAGACAGCCATCTCCCTTGTCCATTCCTTTGAAAAAACACCTTCTCTTCGTACTGCTGGGATTTTATGTCGGCATAACTTCACTCCTCGCCGCTGAATCCGCGGTAAGTTCCAACCACACCGAGGATGTCGTCTATGGCCGGAAATTTGGCACGGCCGCTCACCCTCGATATCTTTCGACCCGAAAAACCCAACGGCGCAGCAGTGCTGTTTATGGTGAGTGGTGGGTTCAATTCGAACCACAGCAGCGTCAACGCGAAGAATTACGACCTGTTCCTCGCGGGCGGCTACACGGTGTTCGCAGTCGTGCACGGCTCGCAGCCGAAATTTCACGTCGTCGAAATTCTGGAGGATATTCATCGTGCGGTGCGTTTCATCCGGCACCACGCCGCGCGCTTCGGCGTTGATCCCCAAAAAATCGGCGTCACCGGCACGAGCTCCGGCGGCCATCTTTCGCTCATGCTCGGACTCACCGGCGGGCCGGGCAAGGCCGACGCCAAAGACCCCATCGATCGCGAGAGCAGCGCGGTACAGGCCGTCGCGTGCTTTTGCCCGCCGACTGATTTCATGAACTGGAGCGGGCCGGGCGATGAACAGCTTGGGATCGGCGAAATCGGTACGCGTTTCAAGGGAGCGTGGGACGCGCGCATCGCGACGCGCGAGGGCCGCGAGCAACTCAGCCGCGAGGTCTCCCCGATTTATTTCGTGAGCGCCCGCATGGTCCCGACGCTCGTCCTGCACGGCGATGCGGACAAACTCGTTTTTCCCTATCAGGCGAGGATCTTCGAAGAGAAGTGCCAGTCCGTCAACGCGCCCTACAAATTGGTCATGCGCGAAGGCAAGGACCACAATTGGTCCGAGATGGCGACCGACCGCGCACAATTTGTGGCATGGTTCGATCAGCATCTGCGCGGCCCACAAAAATGATCGGGTTCGCTCATCGCCAATACTCCGATCGACGGCTGGCAGACCGGCCGAGGCCCACGTGACGACGCCCGTCGTTGGCGCGGTGCGCAGGAGAGAGTATGCCAACGAAAATCGATGGATATTCTCGCGGCGCAAGCGGCCGGCAGACTTAGAAAATCAAGGCGTCTGGAATCATTTCTTGGGAAGTTTTTATTTCTAAACAGCCGGCTATTTCGCAACAACTCCGGTCATCGGCTAAGCGCCCCCGACGCTTCGCATTTGCCTTAAATCCAGGTTAGCCGCCGGCGCCACGCTTTGCTTTCCCTGACCAAGATACTGTCTTTTGCGTCTGAATCGTAATTCCGCGGTTAATAAAACCCGGCCGAATAACGATGTCTTGCCGCACACCACGGCGTTCACGCTCACGCCACCGCGCAGGCGAAATACCGGCAAGACGAGAAAACACCCGGGTGAAATGGTGCACCGAGGCAAACCCCGTCAGCTCAGCAATACGCTTTAATTCATAATCGGAGTAACGGATAAAATGACTGGCCCGCTCCACCCGATAACTCCAAAGAGACCGCAACGGCGATTCACCGTGACGTTTCTGCCACACCGCGTGCAGGTGCCGATAACTATAGTGGAGCGCGGCACTCAGTACCTGTTGGTCAATTTTACCGGCAGAATTTCCGCGGAGGAACTGCTCGATTCGTCCACTCAGATCCGACTCAGCCGGCGCCGGCAATACGCTCGGCGCGTGCCCGCGGGGCGCCATCGGTTCGTGCCTGAGCAGACACAACAACAGCTGCGTCAGCAGAGTTTGGCAGAATTCATTCGTGAGCGCCCCTTGGGCCCGCGCTTCCACGAGGATGGCCTCAAGCAGCACGACCACCGCCGGATCAACCGTCCGCTGAAACGAAGCGAACGAGCGCAGGGCGCGTCGCAGCGCCGGGACTTGGATCCGGAACTTGGTGTCGAGCGTCCGCACCGTCGCGCCCTTGCCCGCAGTCAGCCCGTGAAGCAGGCGCGGCCTGATGAAAAAAAGATGGCCGGCGTGAAACGAAATCCGCTCCGATCCCAGTAGCGCCTCTCCGGTCCCGCTCACGCAGAAAATAAGTTGATAATAGTCCTCGTGCGCGTGCGGCGGGAGTCGCCAGTTCGGCTCGTAATCATAACGCGCGATCCAAAGGGGTTCAACATCTCGCGTCAGTAGAGTCATTGGGCAGGAAAATAAAAATTACGGCTCTCTCCACCATTTAAAGGATCATGCGTCCGCTTCACGTTTAGACAAAAAGATCACGGAGCGAGCCAAAGACAGCACGGACCGCAACCTATAGGCTCACACGGAAAACCTCCAGCGTTCAGCTTCGGACTCGGCTCGAGCCAGACAAACTCCACCCGAGACCGCGGCAACGCCCACCGCAAACCCATCTCCTCAACTCCCATGACACCACGCTCCCTGCCTTTAATGACCCTCGCCGCGGCCTTGTCCGTCGTCTCATTTGCCTCGGCTCAGTCAAAACCCAAGTCCGCCGCCTTGGCGGCACCAGCGACTGGTGAAACGACCATCGTCCTCGACGCGTTCTCCGTACGAGCGGGCACCGACAACGGCTACAACGCCCTGCAGTCCTCCAGCGGCACGCGCGTAGCCGTCGATATCAAGTCGATGCCGTTCACGCTCGAGGTGGTGCCCATGGAGATCTGGAAAGATTTCTCGGTGCAGGCCTTTAATCAGCAAGAGGCGCTCTCCTCTATTCCCGGCGTGAGCGCGACGGAGAACAACGGCCAGTTCAACCTCCGTGGCATTCAGAATGGCGCCGTCACCGGCGGCACTTTTTTCTTGCAAGACGGGTTTCTTCGCATGGGTCGCATCGACCAATCCAACGTCGAACGCGTCGAGGTGCTCAAGGGTCCCGCAGCCGCCATCTACGGGAAAAATCTTCCAGGGGGCATTATTAATGTCATCTCCAAAACAGCAAAGCCGCGGCCAGAGTATGAGATTGAAGTCCAGGGCGGCGGCTTGGATTTTTACCGCGTCGGCCTCAGCGCCACCGGTCCGCTCCTGCCGGGCCAGCTCGCCTACCGCTTCGATGTGGCGACCTCCCACGAAAAAGCTTTTGAGGAATTGCGCAGCAATCTCGTGAAAAATATCTCCGGCCAGCTGGCCTGGGATATCACCCGCGACACCAAGATTTCCGTTCAATACGACTACAACGACGAGTATCGCGGCGGGCGCGATGCTCTCGACGAAGCGGTCATCAAGGCCGGCGCCGTGTATCAGGGGCTCGCTTGGAATTTTCCGAACTACCGGCACAGTTTAAACACATCCGGGGGCGTCACCTACTCGACCTTTAAAAACAAACAGGCGACCCTTAACGCCGTCAGCCGGCTCAATGAAGCCATGACGCTACGCGTTTCATCCAGCTGGCACGCCTATCATCTTGAAACCCTGCGCGGTGCCGGCCAGTGGGACTCGACCACCAACCGCGTGTGGAATCGCCGGCCCGACTTTGGCTCGGAGGATCGCAACGGCCACGCCATCAACGCTGACCTTCTGAGCAAATTCAAACTACTTGGTCTGCAGCACGACCTTCTCACCACGGCTGATTTCGTGCGCGACCAGCGCGAGCTCGGCCCCACTTCGCGACTGAGCACCGCCAAGTACTCGGTGGCCGCCGGCTTCCCCTCTGCAGGGTACGTCAAGGAGTTCGATGCGGCCGGCCAAGATCCGAATCCTTACCCGCCGATAAGCGACTTTACCGCGCTCTACCGCGATCAGAACAGCGTCAACACCTCCAAGGGAATCTTGATCAATGATCGCATCACGCTTGTGCCCGATAAGTGGATCGTCTCGCTGGGGGGCCGACGCGACTCCGTCCAACAGGTCAATCGCGACCTTTTCGCGCGCACCGGCAACGATAGCAAGATCAGCGCCACCACCGTGCAATCTGGCCTGAACTACAACCTCACCTCCGCCGCCACCCTCTACGGCAGCTATAGTACTTCTTTTTCACCGCAGACCACCCTCGCCCCGAACGGACAGCCTTTTCCGAACCAGCAAGGCCGCGGCTACGACCTCGGCATGAAGACCGACCTACTCGGCAAGCGGCTCTTCTTCACGGCGACCTACTTCAATCTCGTTTTCGACAACATCGTGCAACAGGGCACCGACCCGCTTACGAACACGACGATTTTTTATCTAAGCGGATCGACAAAGTCCAATGGCGCGGAGCTGAGCTTGGGCGGCCGTCTCTGGGGTGCACTCACCTTGCGCGTCGCGCTGAGCCGCGTCGACGCCGTCCTCGGCGGGAACCTGGGCGCCAACGCGGTACTGAACGGACTACCGCCCCGCAGCGTCGCGGAGTGGAACCATGGCACCTTGCTCAAATATGATTTTAAACAGGGCGCGCTGCAGGGCGCTTTTGTGGGCACCAACGTAATCGCGCAAAGCAATATCCGCTATTCCGATTCTACCACCGGCGGCCGCCATCGCGTGCGTGTGCCGGGCTGGGCACGGTTCGATTTCAATGCCGGCTATAAATGGATGTCGAACGGCCAGCGCTGGACTCATCAGGTCAGTGCCGCGCTCAAGAACGCCTTCGATATCGAGTACGCCTACGGTACCGGTCCGTCGCAGGGCAATCCTCAGCAGGTAATTCTGCGCTACTCGGTGCTTTTCAAGTAAGCATCGGCGCGATTAGCCTTCGGGTGATTACGTCCGTTTTTCGTTGGCTCGTTCTCAACCCGGCTCCTTCATGAATCCTTTGCTCCACCCTGTTAAGTTATGCGGCGCATTCCTCTTTGCGCTCGCGGGTTTCCAAGTCTGCCCGAGTGCCGAAGCTGCGCCGAGCGGTATCATCACCGGGTCCGTGTGCAACGCCGCGACCACCAATCTGCTCGAAGGCAGTCGCATCGAAATTGTGGCGTTGGGCCTCAGCACGCTCACCGACAACACCGGGCGATACGTGCTGAACGGCGTGCCGGCCGGCACTCACGAGGTGGTCGCGGCCTACATCGGTCTCGATGCGCAGCGACAAACCGTCACCGTCGGCCCAGGTGATCGCACGGTGCGCAACTTCGATCTCACCACCGCCGTCTACCAGCTCGCCGCCTTTAAGGTAACCGGAGAGCGCGAGGGTGGGGCCGCCGCCATCACCGCGCAACGCAACGCCGACAACGTGAAAAACGTCGCCTCGATGGATTCATTCGGAAACCTCCCCAATATGAGCGCGAGCGAGGTCGCGATTAACCTGCCGGGAGTTGCCGCCATTCCAAACGAGGCCGGCATCGTCGCCGGTTTCACCGTACGTGGTATGAGCCCAGGCCTCAACACCGTCACCATGGACGGCGTCCTTCTCACCAGTCGCGACGAGGGCCTCGCTCGGGCCACCCAGATCAATGTGTATTCCAGCGCGATGTTCGAACAGATCGAACTCACCAAGGGCCATACCCCCGACAAGGGGGCCGATTCACTGGGCGGCACCATCAATCTCAAGAGCCGCTCGCCTCTCAGCATGAGGGAAAAACGCCGCGTCACCTACAATTTCTCCGGCCGACTGCAGCCAACCTTCACCCAGCAAATCCCACTCATCGACCGCCACCGCGCTCATCCGTTAATCAACTTCGGTTACCAGGAGGTCTTCAGCGTCTTGGGCGGCGAACGCAATCTGGGCGTCGCGCTCAACCTTTTCTACAGTGAACACGCCACCGCTTGGTTTATCACGACGCGCGATTTTCAGAACACCACCAGCTCGCCCGCCTACGTCTGGGATTATCGCACCACCGATACTTTCAACCCCCACTATCAGGCCAGCGCTAACCTCAAGCTCGATTACCGACTCTCCGCCACCACGAAGCTCACGCTCAATACTATCGCCGTCGATAATAACGAAAAATTCCGCCGCCGCTATGAGACGCGCGCCTTCACTACCCAAACCATCGGCACCACGGGTACCGCGGGAATTCTCCCGGGCTTTACCGATCGAATCACTCAGGTGCGCGCCACCCCAGGCTCAACCATCGATCTCACCATGACGGGTCCCAACAACGTGTTTGTCCGTATGCGCGGAGCCGACTTGGGCGTCGAACAAACCTTCGGCTCACTCCAACTCGATTACAAAGCCGCTTACAACCGCTCCAACGTCAATCGCGGCAACGGCAAGGGCGCCGTCCTCATCAACCGAATCACCAACGTCGGCTGGATCCTCGACCGCACCCAGTCCGACCTTCATCCACGCTTCATTCAGACCGAGGGGCCGGATATCACCAATCCCGCCAATTACCGCCCCGCCGCCAATGGCCTCACCAACGCCAACGCCGACAACGACCGCGCCGTTAAAGAGCTCCACGCCAACGCCCGCTACCCGCTTCCAGTCACAGTCGCAAAAGTGGATCTCAAAGCGGGCTTCACCTGGCGCGAAAATTCGGCCACCGACGATAACCGGGGCCGGCGTTGGAACTACCTCGGCACCTCCGCCCTGCCGGCCGACCCCACTCTTTTCATGTACGACGAGCGCAAAACCGGTCGCCATATCCCGCAGTGGGAGTCCTCTACTTTTATCAACGAACGCGTCCCGGTTAACCCGGCCCTCTGGCGCGAGGACGCTTACTTCTTCGAGCAAAATAAATACGTCGGCGCCTCTGACTTGAGCGAGGCCATCACCGCTGGCTACCTTATGACACAGGGTAAAATGGGGCAAACCGGGTTTCTCGCCGGCGTCCGTACTGAAAAAACTGATACTAAAAGCTCGGGCTATGTCCGCGTGCGTAACGGCAGCACCGCCGCTCAGCAGCTGGCGGATCCGGTGGGTTCCGCGCAACGCGACTACGCCGGCTCCCAACGGAACTTGGCGGGCCAATACACCAAGTCCTTCCCGAGCGTTCATCTGCACCACAACCTCACCTCGGGCCTGAAGGCGCGCCTGAGCGCGTCCACGAGCTTTGGCCGCCCTCCGCTTTCCAGTCTGCGGCCGAACGAGACCGTGAACGAAACCGCCCAAACGCTCACCATCAGCAATCCGAGCCTGCTCCCCCAAACCGCCACCAATTGGGATGCCGCCCTCGACTACTATTTCGAACCCGTGGGCAACTTATCCGTCACTTGGTTCCACAAAACCATCAAGGACTACATCGTTTCTGGGATTAACAACGGCATCATCGCAACGGGCGCCAATAACGGCTTCAATGGCGAATACGGCGGCTTCACCCGGCTCACCACCGACAATGCGGGCACGGCCATCGTCCAGGGCTGGGAGCTCAGCTACCAGCAACAATTTACTTTTCTGCCGGGACTTCTCCAGGGCCTCGGCGCCGCCGCCAACTATACTGCGATCGCCACCACGGGGGATTTTGGCGGCACGATTTCCCGCCGCACCAACGAGGTTCCCGGCTTCATTCCGCGCACCGGGAACCTCAGCCTATCCTGGCGGTACCGCCGCTTCAGCTCGCGGCTCGGAGTCAACTACACCGGCTCCTACATCACGAGCTTCACCGCCGCCAGCCTCGGCCGAAACCTCTATCGTTTAGAACGTTCCCTCGTAAATCTAGGCTTCGCCTTTCAACTCCGCCCAGCCGTCACTCTCACTTGCGACCTCGCCAATCTCACCAACGAGCCCGAGGTTTTCTACCGCGGAATTCGTGACCAGATGTTCAGCACGAACATCCCGGGCGCCTCCGTCACCTTCGGGATTAACGGGCGTTTCTAAAAAAATTTCCAAAACCGCGGGCCGCTCGATCTCGCTCCCTGCATTTTGTGGCCCGCCGTCTCCACCAAGCGACTTCCACCGACCGCACGCGACAGCCCCATCATCCCATCGCAAAGCAACCGGGCGCCTCGCCCGACCGCCCCCGCCCCTGCCCACGAATCGAGCATGAGTCCGTACCCTTCCCTCACCAATTAGTGCCTCTCATAAGCCCGGCTCCATTTATAAAAAGGGCGCTCCACGAACCACGACGGCATAAATTTTTGAGCTATGTTTTGGAAAACGTTCTCTCGTTCCTTCCCGCTCATCACCTGCTTGACGATCAGCGCCTTCGCCCTCGGAACGTCCACCCGCGCCGCGGAACCCCCGAATATTATCTTCATCCTCGCCGATGATCTCGGCACGGGCGACGTGAGTTGCTACGGCGCAGATAACCGCAAGACGCCCAACATCGACCAGCTCGCCGCGCGCGGGGTTCGCTTCACCCACGCCTACACCGCCCCGCTCTGCGGGCCTTCCCGCGCCTGCATCATGACGGGCCGCTACGCGTTTCGCACCGGCGCAACTAACCAAGATCGGATTGTCGCGTGGAAATCCTCCCAGGAGAAACTCACGCCCGCCTATCTCAAACCAGCCGGCTACACCACCTCGATCATCGGCAAGTGGAGCCAATTCAGTTTTGATCCTGCGGAGGCCGGCTTTGACGACCATCTGCGGTTCTTCGCAAGTGGTCGCTATTGGCCCGAGACCACTCAGGACGACGATCAGAAATCAAAAAAAAGTCTTTATGTCGTAAACGGCAAAACAGTGAAGCAGGGCAAAAACGAATACCTGCCCGATACCATGGAGAAACACCTCTTCGCGTTCATCAACCAACACCGCGCCAAGCCCTTTTACGTCTACTACTCCTTGTCCCACGTACATGGAGAAATCGTCCGCACACCCGACAGCGCAAGAAATAGCACGGATCTCTATCAAGACAACTGCGCCTACATGGACAAACTCGTGGGCAATCTCGTCAGCGAGCTCGCGCGCCAAAAACTCACCGAGAAAACGATCCTCATTTTCTGCGGCGATAACGGTACCGCCAAGACGCCCTCCGAAAATTCCACCATCGGTGGCCGCCGGTTGGCGGGGCAAAAAGGCACGATGCAGGAAGGCGGCGCCCTTGTCCCTCTGATCGGCTGCTGGCCCGGGGTCACTCCGCCAGGCAAAGTTTCCGACGACCTGATCGACTCGACGGATTTCCTGCCGACGCTCGCGGAAATCTCAGGAGTGGCCTTGCCGAAAAATAAAGCCTTCGACGGTCGCAGTTTCCTCCCGCAGTTGCGCGGCGAGAAAGGCCAGCCGCGGGATTGGATCTTCATCGAGTTGGCCCGGAACTGGTACGTCCGTGAAAACGGCTGGAAACTCAATCAGGCCGCCGAACTTTTCGATATGAGCGGCGCGCCGTTCACCGAGCCTCTCGTACCGGTCGAAAACCAGAGCCCAGCCGCGGCCGAGGCCCGTGTGCGCCTACAAACGGTGCTCAACCAGTTGGATCCGGCCGGAGGAATTTTGGATGACGGCGACGGCACCGGCCGCCACGCCAACAAACCCGCCAAGCGAGAAAAAAATCCGCCACTCACCTCGAAATAGTCTCCGACGATCTTCCCGCCTATGCGTTTCTCCATCCCCATGCTTGTCGTGCTTACCCTGGTCTGCCCGTGCAAGGGGCGCGCGGCCGAAACACCTCGTACCCTCGCTTTGCGTTCCGCCGGGCTCGTCGCCACCCGGGCTGAACTCGCGCGCGGCGACCCGCGGCTCGCCGTTCCTCTCTCCCTCCTCCGCGCAGAGGCGGACCAACTTCTCGAACTTCGGCCAGCGTCAGTCATGGACAAGTCAGGCCTCGCGGCCAGCGCCGATCGGCACGACTATTTCAGCTTTGCACCTTATTGGTGGCCCGATCCAAAGAAAGCCAACGGGCTCCCTTACATCCGCGACGACGGCAAGGTAAATCCCGACAGTAAGAAGGGCACCGACTCCGCCGCCCTCGCACGCACGTGCCACGCCATCGAAACTCTCGGCCTCGCCTACTATTTTACACGCGAGCCGCGCTACGCGCTGAAAGCCGCGACACTCACGAGGGTTTGGTTTCTCGATCCAGCGACGCGCATGAACCCAAACCTTCAGCACGCCCAGGCCATTCCCGGAATTAACGATGGCCGGGGCATCGGCATCATCGAGTCGCGCCACTTCATCGAACTACTTGATGGCCTCGCGCTGCTCACGGACTCGCCAGCTTGGACGAAGCCCGACGCCGAGGCGATGACCGCATGGCTGACTTTGTATTATGGCTGGCTTACCACGAGTAAGCACGGTCAGGACGAAGCAGCGGAACAAAATAATCACGGCTCGTGGTATGACGCGCAGACGGTCGCACTGGCGCTCGCCTTGGGGCGAAGGGAGGAGGCGAAGACGTTGCTCGCGACCGCGCCCGCGAATCGCATCGCCGTTCAGATCGAGCCCGATGGTCGCCAGCCACGCGAACTCGCCCGCACCAAGGCCCTCGACTACTCGTTGTTCAATCTCACCGCGCTCGTCACGCTCGCCCGTCTAGGCGAACACGTAGGCGTTGAGCTTTGGAACTTTTCCACCACCGATGGTCGCAGCTTGACCGCCGCACTCCGCTACCTCGCGCCCTATGCCGATCCGGCGAGGGCGTGGCCCAAAGCAGATATCAAGGCCGCGGACCGCGCACGCCTCCTGCCACTTCTGCAGGAAGCTCCGCGCCACGCCGCTAACGCGGAATTTCGCGCGCTCCTCGAAAAATTCGATCGCGCCCCGCAGCCAGGTGAACACTGGCGCTTCGCGGCATCTTCCCCGCACTAGCCAAAACGTCCTGCATTTTTCACTCATGCCCCGATTACTCCGCGCCCACGACAACCAAAACCGCCCCCTCGTCACGCCACGCGGGGAGGTGACCGCCCTTTCCTATTTCAATTTGCTGCGTCTCCGCGCTGGCGAGTCCCATACCCTTGATGCTCCAGGCTGCGAATTACTGTGCGTCGTGATGTCTGGGCAGGCCGATATCACGGTTGGCAAAGTGGCGTTCGAACGAGTCGGCCGACGGGCCCATATCTGGGACGGCCTCGCGGACTCGGTTTACTGCGGGACCGCCGCGCAGGTAACGGTGCACGCCCTGCGCGATGGCACGGAGGTCGCAGTCGCGGGGAGCACCTGCGCGCAGCCCTTCGCGCCATTTCGCATCACGCCCGAGGAAGTCGTCATGGTCGAAGTTGGCTCGCACGACACCCACTCCCGCCGACGAATTTTCCATGTACTGGGGCAAAATGGCGCGGGTCGCTCAGGCAACTTGCTCGTGAGCGAGCTTTACGGCGACCCCGGTAGCTGGTCCGGTTACCCTCCGCATAAACACGACACCGAACGCCCGCCCGAAGAAACCGATTTCGAGGAAATCTATCACTACCGCTACCGCCCCGAAAACGGGTTCGGTGCGCAGTTTTGTTACCAAGCCGACGGTGGCGGCGCAGACCCCGCGGTCGTCATGACGCGGCATGGCGACACGTTTCTCATCGACCGCGGCTATCACCCGACGCTGCGCGCGCCCGGCCACGAGGGTTACATCTTTACGATTCTGGTCGGCCAACACCAACGCTCACTCGTGCAGTTCTTCGAACCGACGCACACTCACCTCCTCGAAAAAATTCCAGGAATCCAAGCGATGCGAGATAAATTCAAATGAGTCTCCCGCTCACTTCACCGAGTATCAGCGGCCCAGGCGAGCGCCCGTACCATTGGGTGATCAGCGCACTGATTTTCCTCGGCACGGTCATCACCTATTGCGACCGGCTCCCCCGGCCAACCCTCGCGCCGGTCCTGAGCGCAAAGTTTACGCGGACCCATGGCGACCACGCGTGGATCGCGAATTCGTTTCTTGTCGTCGGCGCGCTTTCCAAATCCGCTCAGGATGCGGCCTTCGACCGTATCGGAAATCAACTCCGTTTCGCGATCGCGGTCGTCGTGTGGTCAATAGCCCGAGCCGTCACCGCCAAGGGTCTCGGCGCCGTCATCTTCACGTTCTCCCCTGACTGGTTCGTCGACCATTTCTCCTCCGCACCCATTTTGCTCGCCGCAACTGGGTCTGCGCCACTCACAGCAACCCCACGGTTGCTCTTGTCAGGCCGTGTGCGTCCGATCGAAATCTCCTGACCTCCATGTCTGTAAAAAATCCTCTCTTCGATCTCACTGGGCGCGTCGCCCTCATCACCGGGTCCAGCCAAGGCATCGGGTTTGCCCTCGCGCGCGGTCTCGCCCAAGCGGGGGCGGCGGTCGTCCTCAACGGGCGCGACGAAAAAAAACTGGCGACGGCCGCGGCGGCGTTGCGAACCAACGTCCCAGGCGCCCGCGTGCTCTCCGCCGCGTTTGATGTCACCGACAGCACCGCCATCGCGCGCGAGGTGAACCGCATCGAGACGGAATTCGGGGCGATTAACATTCTCATTAATAACGCCGGTATTCAAAGGCGCGCCCCTCTCACCGAGATGACCGAGGCTCAATGGCGCGAGGTCCTCGATACCAATCTCACGAGCACGTTTCTCGTCGCGCGCGCCATCGCTCCTCGAATGATCACACGGGGCGAGGGCAAGATCATCAACACCTGCTCCGTCATGAGCGAAGTCAGCCGCCCAACGATCGGTAATTACTCAGCGGCCAAAGGCGGCCTGAAAATGCTCACCCGCGCCATGGCGGTCGAATGGGCAAAACACGGCCTGCAATGCAACGGCCTCGGCCCCGGCTATATTGTCACGGAACTAAATCGCGCGTTAGTCGAAAACGTTGATTTTAATAAATGGATCTGCAGTCGCACCCCCGCAGGACGCTGGGGCCAGCCCGAGGAACTCGTCGGCGCAGCGGTTTTCCTCGCGTCGCCCGCCTCTGATTTCGTCAACGGGCAAATTCTTTACGTGGACGGCGGACTGCTCGCCGCCTTATAAAAAAGCCGCGCCACCCGCGCGGCCAAAGGCCGGCGCCATTTGCTTGCCCTTGCTCCCTTCGACCCACGCGACCTCAAAGGAAACACGCACCGCGGCCCAGCACGATGACCGGGCCGGCCACCTTAAAAATCTCCATAAAAAACTTTTGCCATCACCCGACACTCGCGTGACCGTCCGCGGATGCCTCGGGATTCTTCATGCCAGCCGACCCCTTCACCGGAAAATTCACGAGGATCCAAGGGCGTACCCTCCCCAGCGACGAAGAGCGCACCCGACTTCAAGACGATCACGAGCGACGACTGGCGACGCTCGATCGCCTCGGCGCGGCAGCAGAAAAATGCGATCTCCGAGCGCATTCGGACTCGGACCGCGATCTCGTCCTCCTCGCCGAAGACGAAATAGCTCTGCTCGAGGGCGCTGGGCCCGAGTGGGCCGCGCTCGGAGCGATCATCCGCGATTTTCGCGCGCAGTTACCGCTTCTCCGGCTCGAAGATTTTGGATTTCAAGCCGAGGTGGAACATCCCTTGGAAGAACCCAATCCACGGTTACGTTACCTGCATAGCGGCGTCGAAGCGTCTGCATTCGTTGCCGTCGCGGACAACTCCGTTTACAAATTTTTTCTGCCGCGAGAAGAAAAACAAGTGGGCAGCGTCTTCGGGTTTAAGCGGGGCAGCGAATCCGCGCTCCAAGCTGAGGCCGAATTCGGCAGCTACCGCGGTCTGCTCGAAAAACTCTGGCTGATTCAAGCCATTGGCGGCATGGCGACGGAGGTCGTTGCGATCACACCTGAGGGTATTCTCGTCGCGAAACAAGTACTCGGCGAACCCATGCCGCAAGGCGCTGATATGTCAAAATCACTGCCACCTGACCTCATCGAAATACCCTCACGTTTTCTGCGCGCCAACCGCGATCACCCGCGACTTTATTTTCTCGGAAACCGACCGTGGCTGGTCGCTGATCTCCACGCCCGTAACTTCGTCCGCGCCAGCGATGGCCGGCTTTACGTCATCGATCTCGTCGCGGCACCTTGGCCCATCGGCACCACACTCGCCGACCCGCCCACGCAGGCTTGGCTCGAGCGTGTCCGACAAGACCCCCGCGCCTCCGCACTGCCCAGTGCGCCCGACGACGAACTCTAGCCCTACCTTCGCCCATCTAGTCCTATCATAGTTGGTTTTTAGCCGGTGTGTGTACGGCTGTACTAATCATAGTTGAATCAAAAGATGGAAGCCACTTGGCCAGTTCAAATATCTCCACCGCTTTCTGCTGTGCTCGGGAGAGATCTGGGGGAAGCAAGATTGTTGGGCGCCGGCCCATCTTGCCGGTGCTGGTGCGGACGAGCGCGGCATTGATATTGGCCAAGTCGCGGATCACCGTGTAGCTTCGGCAAGGGTGCGCAACTCGGCGACTGATTCCTGCTACGCTGGTGGCGATGACAACGACCACCACGATGACAGCGGTACACCATTCCGAGCTGGCGGGTCTGCAATCGCTCGCCCGGCGTTTCATGACTTGGCGATGCACCCGGCCACGGGAGCAGCGCATTCCCCGGGAACTGTGGCCAGCGGCGACCGCCGTGGCGCGGATCCACGGGATTAATCCGACAGTCGCGGCGCTCAAACTCAATTTTTCAGGTCTTCCAGACAAAGTTCGATGCGCCAGCGGCGCAGGTAGGCCGCCACGACTGCTGCGGCCGGATACTCCACGAGGTCGAGCAGCGTGGTCACGAGGACGAGCGGGCGGGTGCGAAAGCCCGCTTGTTTCACCCGCACACGGATGACGCGCACGGCGATTTCCTCCGGCAACGGGGCCCACTCCGCCGCGGTCAGATAGGGGGATTTTTGCCGGCTCTTTTTCCAGGTGACGAGGCGCTCGTCGGGCCCGAGGCGCACGCCTTTGCGCCAGTCAATTTGTCGGATGCTCACCCGGCTGATGAGGTCGACTTGGTGCGCCCGCAGCTGGGCACAGGCGACGTCGTGGCTGGCGGCGCGGTCGTAGACGACGCTGTCGCCGGCAGTGAGTGCGGGAAGGAGTTGATTGAGCAAACACATCTCCCCGTCGCGCTTGGCGCCGCGCACGTGCTCGAGCACGCCGCCGCCGCGCGCGCTCCAGACCACCAGCAGGTGCAACGGGGGAAATCCGACGCCCGGTTTTTGCGACGTGGGCTGGGGGTAGGCCGCCTGATTTTCCGCGGTGGCGGGCAAGTTGAGCGTGGTTGCGTCGAGCACCTTAACCACGCGGCCCTGCAGCGCGCCGGCCGGGGTGACGCACGCTTCGGCCGCCGCCGCGCTGGCGCGCAACGCCGCGACGAACAGCGGCTCCGGCAGTCGGGCCCGCGCCTGGCAGTAGCCGCTGTTCGCCTCGTCCACCGGGCGCTGGCCGGTGAGCACGAACCGGGCTTGGAACTGGGCGACGACGTCCCGGTAACTGGCGTTGAGTTGGAACATCTGCCAGCGAAACCCCCACCACGTGCGGCGCACCGAGTAGGGCCGCTCGCGCGCGCCGGCCCGCGCGGGATCGAGCGCGGGGAGGCCGACGAGGAACGGGCCGAGGAAGTCTTCGAGCTTGTCGAGGCTGCAGCGGCACAGCTCGGCGGCGTAGACGGCGGGGAGCGTGCGGCCGGGCTGGGGCGCAAACCCCGCGCGCCAGGCCGGGAAACAAGGGGTGTGCGACTTAGAGCGGTATATATACCGCTCTATTGACTGCCATGCCATCTTAATCGACATGAGGACAAAACAATTTGCGCCACCGACCCTAACGCCGGACACCAGGATGCAGCCGCCGGCGGCGGAGCTGGCCGAGTGGCGCGCCCACCACGCGCAGCTGACGGCCTGCTTGGCCGGCCCCGGCTGGATCAGCGAGGGCAGCGCGCAAGACCGCGGGCCCGGCGTAGGCGGCCCGTGCGACCAGTGGACGCGCAAGGTGCGGGCAAGACGGTGAGCGTCGTGCTCTCGCGTGAGCAATACGCGTCGCTCGCCGCAGCCATCGCGAACTGGCGCACCGTGCAGGCCACTTTGAAGGCGATGCAGCGTCTGAGCCGGACTGGGCTTTTCACGACCGTGCCCGGCGCGCCCCGCCGTAAACGCCTCGGCAAGAGGGTCCTCGGTCTGGTTTAAGTGCCATTCGGCCAAAGTCCCCACCCTGCCCCAAGCCTCCGCCACCTACCTCTTCTCAACTATTCGTGCCCGCCTTGCCCACCCCACCTGCATGCTTCCCCATCCACTCCTCATACTCCTTCCTCAACATAAATCGCAGCGCCGCGCTGTTAATACAGTAGCGCCATCCGCCCTGCGCCCGCGGACCATCGGGGAACACATGACCGAGGTGCCCACCATCCACGTTGCAGGACACCTCCACGCGGCGCATCCCCAAACTCACATCCACGTTTTCCTCCACGAAAGCTTGCTCAATCGGCTTGGTAAAACTCGGCCATCCCGTGCCGCTCTCAAACTTGTCCCGCGAGTCGAACAACGGCGTGTTGCTGCATATTGAGAAATAGACCCCGTCCTCGTGGTGATCCCAATACTCGTTCCGAAACGGCGGCTCGGTGCCTTGCTGCCGTGCGACGCGAAACTGCAGCGGCGTCAACTGCGCCCGCCACTCGTCATCCGTACGTCGCACCGCCGCTTTGCTCATATCGATGACCACATTTGAGGGCAGTCCGCACGCGGACTTTTCGCCAGGCGCACCCGCGAGTGCATCTTTCGCCACCGCCGCATTTGCAGCCGAGACGGGTTTGGCCGGAGGAGGAGTGGACGTGTTCATCTTTATATCGACGCCAACGCCGGCCACCACGGCCAGCACCAAAAGCGAGGATCCCATACGGGAAAGCATCGCCCTGATCAGAGCAACCCGTGGCTACGAATATTCCAAACATTCGCCGGACCCAAAAAAAAGCCCGCCGGCTGGGCGGGCTTGCAGATCAAACCCCTACTCCACCGCTCAGAACTTCGTCGTCACCGATAAAACCGCACGACCCGGCAGCCCGCGCTGCTGGTTGGCTGGGAAATAATCCACATTCGCCATATTCATCCAGTTAAGCGCCGCACTCACGGGGCGTCCTTCCCACTTCCAATCGTAACCGACCGCCGAATTCCAGAGCGTCTCCGCCGGCAGGAATAGCTTCGGGTTATTCGTCCGCTGGGCCTTTGCGCCCGTATGGTTAAAGCCGCCACCGACCCACGCGCCTTTTAAGGTCTCATTTTTAAATGAATACCGCGTCCACCCATTGAATAACGCCTTCACCGATGCCTCCGGATGCGCGCCAAGGAACACTTCCACCCCCTTCGGCACTTTCTTCACGCGGATATCATTCATCGCCCCACTCAAATAAACCTGCCAGTTATCCATCGGCGACCACGTCAACTCCGCCTCGACTCCATTACTCCGATCCACCGTGCCTTGCAGGCTGTTCGTCACCGTCACGCCGGTCGCACTAAAGGAATTAAAACGCAAAATACGATCGCGCTGGTCGATTTGAAAAATCGCGACCGACGAGGATAACCGGCCATTCATAAAATCCGTCTTCACCCCGAGCTCATATCCTTTCGAGGTCGTCGGCGCGGCCGGCCCAATCGGAATATTTTCAAACGTCAACGCCGCCGCATTCAACACGAAGGATTCACTGTAAGAACCATAGATCATCAGGTCCCGCGCCGCCTTCCAGCCCACCCCAAGCTGAGGCGTCATTTTTTTACTCGAGACCTTCGCCAGACTTGAGGCGGGCGCCAGAAAATTGTCCGTCGAGCCCGAGGCTTCGTGGTAACGCGCCCCGACGACCGCACTCAGGCGGTCATCCCAAAAACTCGTGTTGAGCACACCGTAACCCGCGCGGTTGCGGGTGACCGAACGATTGTTCGTCGAGAACGGCTGCGTCACCGGATCGAAGTCCGTCGTATAATCCCACGTCGAGGGATTCTTAATATCCCAGACGGGGAAAAAATTCGCCGTCGCACTCTGCCGCAACCGCCCATACCCGCTCGACTCACTATACAACGCACCAAAAAGCGGCTTCACCTTCACTCCCGAGAGCGCATAGTTACCCGCGAACTCGACTTGCGACGCCTTCCCTTGGCCGAAATCCTCCTGCAAACGCTTGCGCCGACCTAGTTGCGCTTGCGGAGCGTTCACCGCGAGCCCGGGGCTGCCAAGCAGATCATTCGCGAACGCCCGCGCCGCGATCAAATAGTTCGCCGAAGAAATCGGCAACGTCGCCCCCGCCGGATAATAACTCGCCGGCACCGTCACACTCACCGCCCCTAAACCCGTCAGCTTCTGGGCCGTCCGCCGCTTATTCCAGTTGAAATTCGCCCGCGCCGACCAGTGATCGGAGACTTTCACCGTGAGTTCCGCATTGATCGATTCCGTATCCGTAAAGCGGTAATCACTATTCGAGACGTAGTTAAAATTTCTCGCGAATGGGTAATAACTCAGGAACCCGGGATCACTGTTATCCAGTGGATTTATCAGTACGCCTGTGGCGCTGAGAATCCCACTGGCGGGAGGCAGCGCGACAATCTCGATATTCGGTTTGATGTGCGCCGAGGGCGGCGTCTCCCGCCGTGAAAACCATTGGTAATCGACCGTCAGCGCCACGCGCTCGCTCACGCGCCACGTCACCACCGGGGCCAGCACCGTCGTGCGCTGATGACCGGGCGTGATAAACTCCACTGCATTTTCGAAAGCTCCATTAAAACGAAAAAGGAGGCTCTGGCCAACGAGCGGCTGATTAACATCCATCGAGGTCCGCCAAAAATTATGCGTGCCCGCCTGCGCGTTAACGACCGTCGCCACCCGCCCTTTCGGGCGCTTCGTAATGTAATTCACCGTGCCACCCGGGGCAACTTGCCCGTAAAGTACCGACGAAGGCCCTTTGACCACCTCGACCCGCTCCACGCTTACCGTGTCAATATAACCCTCGCCCACAAAACCGTTGTGCTGCGGCGACTGCTCAAAACCGCGAATCGCGTAAACCGAGTTGCCCGCATTGAATTCGCGGCCGGCACTCGTCACGCTCGGCGCGTATTGCACCACGTCGAAGAGATCGCGCGCACCAATATCCGCCATAAATTGTGAGGTGAACGCGCTAATCGCAAAGGGAAGATCTTTTATCGGCGTGTCGATGCGCGTCGCCGAAACCGAATTGCCCGCCCGATAACCGCGATCCGCCGACGTGTTTACCTGAAACTCCGAGAGCTTGACCACCGTGTCGCCCACCACCGGCGCCGACGTATTCTGGGCCGAGCCCACCAGGGCGGTCAGCGCAAGCGTCGCCCCAAGGGCACCGCGAAGATTTAACAGAGTTGAGTGCATAGGTCTTACTGGGTTTTTCTGAGGGTTTGTACGTGGGTCACTACCCTGTTAATAATTATTATATTTAACGACCTGCCAAGGTAAAATATCGGGGTCTTCGACTGCGCGATGCCGCCGCCCGGCTGCCGCGACCAGCTCATAAATTTTGTCCCGTCGCGCGACTGCCAGGACCGCCGAAACGCCCGCTCCGCCGCCCCGAAACCCCAGCGAATCATCGCGCCTGCGCGGCGGCTTGATCGGCGAGGTAGAGCCACGCTTCACGCCCATGAGCAACTCGGCCGCGGGGGCGGTCCTTAAAAACTCGCGTTACTCCGCGCGAACCGTCGTCGCCCCATCGCCAAATTCCACCGCGAGCCTTTGTCCCGACCTCACCTGCGCCCGCCGCACAATCGGTTGGCCCGCTTCGTCGCGCAGCATCACAAAACCACGATTTAATACCGAGGCCGGACTCGCCGCCTGCAAGCGTTTCCAGAGCGACAGCAGGGCGTGCGAGGCCGTCTCGATCCGCGTCTGGGGCGAACGCTGCGCCAGCCGCGCCCTGACTTCGCCGACTTGGTGGTGCCGCGCCTGCACAGCATGACGCCACGCCGCCGCCAACCGGTTGGAGAAATCGTCGACCCGCAGGTAGCCCCGTTCAATCTGCGCCGCCGGCGTGAGGAGTCGCAACCGCGACCGCGCATGCGCTAGGTCCGCTCCCGCGCGCTCGAGCCCTGCCCCCGCGAGCCCCGTCAGCGCGGTCTCCACCGACCGCAGCCGCTCCAAACTTTCCACAAAGTGACTGGTGATCAACTCAGCCGCCGCACTCGGCGTCTCGGCACGCCGGTCCGCCGCAAAATCACAAAGCGTAAAATCAATCTCGTGCCCAACCGCGGAAATAATCGGGAGGGGACACGCGACAACGGCGCGCACCAGCGCCTCCTCGTTAAAAGCCCAGAGGTCTTCGAGACTACCCCCACCACGACCGATCACGAGCAGATCGAAAATTTTGAGCTCCTCCGCGGCTCGCAACATCGCCACCATCTCCGCCGCCGCGCCTTCACCCTGCACCCGGGCAGGCAGGACCACCACCCGACCACGCCAATTCCTCCGCAGCAAAATACGGATGAAATCTTGGACCGCAGCCCCGGTCGGCGACGTGATGAAACCCACCGTGCGGGGCATCGTCGGAATCGGCCGCTTCCGCTCCGCCCCAAACAAACCTTCGGCCGCCAACCGCGCTTTCATCGCCTCAAATTCACGCTGTAACCGCCCCACGCCATCATCCACCACCACGCGTACTACCAACTGGTACTGCCCCCGCGCTTCATACACACTCACATCCCCTGAAGCGATCACCTGCAAACCATCCCGTAGCTTCACCGTTTGCCGCAACGCGTCCGCCCGAAATAACACGGCGCTCACCTGCGCACCCGCGTCCTTCAGCGAAAAATAAACATGCCCACTCCCCTGCGCCCGCACATTCGAAACTTCGCCCCGCACCCATGCCGGCCCAACCCCCGCCTCCAACACCCGCTTCACCCTTCTCGTAAACTCCGTGACGCTTTCCGCTCGCGGACCGGTTTCCTCACCACGTTCTCCTTTAGCTTTCACGAGTATGATATTTTTTCCGCAACCATTGCAGCCCGATACTCGCGACCACCAGCAAGCCCATTCCCATCACCGCCGCTTTGTAATTACCCTTGAATAATCCCTCTCCCAGTACGATCGCTCCCACCGCAATCGGCGACACCGCAAGCCACGATACCACCATATAAATGCGAAACGGCGTCTCCGCTAAGCCCAGGAGAAAACATTGCAACGAATACGGCGGCCCGGGCGTGAGCCGCACAACCAGCAACACACTCAGCGCGTTCTTCGCCGTCACCCGGGGTATACTATAGCCATAACGCGTCAGCCAGCGCGTCAACAATGGACGCAACGCATACCGCGCGAGCCAGTACGTCAGCGCCAGGTTAAGGGCAATCGCCACCAGCGCCGCCACGATCACCCCCACGAGCCCCATCTGACCCGCAAACGCCTCTCCCGCCGGGATCGTAAAAGCAAACATCGGCGCCCCCAATGCCGGCAAAATCGTCATCGCGAAAAAAAAGACCCACGGACCCAACCCGCGGAGAACCGCCATCGCGGTGTTAATCATTTCGCCCAGACCCTGTAGCCCCATCGTACTCAAAAAATAGAACCCGCCCGCGCCAACCGCGAGCCCGCCTACCCCCAAAAGGGCGATGGGTAATTTCTTTTTCTGAGACAGCAGAAGCGACATCACCCCAGCCTGTTCGCCCGCGCGGAGCACCGTCAAGCCCGCCGCTGGTTTCTCCGCTACAGAGCACCGCGCCCCGACCCACCCCATCAAATCTCTGTCTTTTTAGCTAGCTGTCGGCATGAGATCTTTCCGGCTTTTTCCATGGAAAACACCGGGCACTCACCGATGAAGTCGAAACGTTCACACCCCAGCCTGTTCGCCCGCGCGGAGCCCCGTCAAGCCCGCCGCTGGTTTCTCCGCCACAGAGCACCGCGCCCGGACCCACCCCATCAAATCTCTGTCTTTTTAGCTAGCTATCGGCATGAGATCTTTCCGGCTTTTTCCATGGAAAACACCGGGCACTCACCGATGAAGTCGAAACGTTCACGTAAACAAAAACCGTTAACATACTCGCCCTGCCCTCGCCTGGGGCTTCGCTCAGACGGCCCCCTCCTCCCGTCCCGACCGAGGGCCCGGAACCGTCGGAAGATCGGCTTGGGCTCCTCCGGCTCTTTAAAAACGAGCCCAAGAAACCATGAGGCGGCGCAGCGGGATTCACGCCGCCACTCGGATGGTATTCGCCGGGTCGGCCGGCAGCGCGGCCCCTTGGACAGGGGTTGGTTCATATCGGCAATTGAGGATTGTCGCCGCGCGTTGAAACGCAAAAAATAGGGGCATGATAATTTCCCGTTTGATGCTGTTTGCCTGGATTTGGGTAGTGATGGCAGGAGCGGCGGCAGCCGGCGCGGGGGTGAACTCCGTATCCCCGCCATTTCGATTGATGTCCTTCAATGTGCGCACCTCCACCGCGGCGGACGGCCCAGATGCGTGGCCCCTCCGGAAGAATATTCTAATAGAAACAATCGAGCGCTTTCAGCCGACCTTGATCGGTTTCCAAGAAGTGCGGGAAGATCAGCACGATGAAATTATCGCACGGATGCCGGACTATGCGTTTAGCGGAGTCGCCCGCGACGACGGTAAACGGAAAGGCGAGTGGTCATTGATTGGTTTTCGTAAGGAACGATTTTCGGCGCAGAACCACGGGGATTTTTGGTTATCGGAGCAGCCGGAGGTCCCAGGAAGCAAATCGTGGGATGCGGCGTTGACGCGGATTTGCAGCTGGGTCCGGTTGCGGGAGACGGCGACCGGGCGCGAATATGTTTTTGCAAACACCCATTTTGATCACCGCGGTGTCATTGCTCGGCGGGAGGCGAGTCGCGTGTTGTCCGAGCAACTCGCGAAAATCGCCGCGGGGGTTCCCGCGATCCTGACGGGCGACCTGAATATAAAGGAAGACAATCCCGCTTACGCGGTTCTCGTGCAACCGACCTTGCCGGGCGCAATCCGCTGGATCGATTCGTATCGGGAAATTTATCCACAACGCGCAACCGATGAGGCGAGCTTCCATGGATTCAAGGGCACGCTCGCCGGCTCGCGGATTGATTTCATTTTTCACACCGACGATTTCAAAGCAACCGCGAGCGCAATTGATCGTTTTTCCAAAGGCGGGCGGTATCCGTCGGATCACTACGCGGTCACGGCGATTTTGGTGATCAAGTGAAAAGCGCCGCGGTTGGCTGACGCCGCGCGACGGTGAACCGCCGCGCATCGAGGCGTCAGGGGGCGGGGAGGCTTGTCCGCGCGGCCGGTCGAGGGCGACCCTCGGCCGCCCTCGAGGCAATCTCGGTCGTGCTAGTTCCGTGCGGGCATTGTTGTTCTGCGTCGGGCTATTCCCTGAAAACGGATGCCGTTTTTTTCTCAATGATGGCGGCCGTGATCCCATAATCTCCGGGCCAAGCGTGGTGCAAAATAGATTCATGCTTTCTCCGACCTCTGCGTGGTGTCCCGTCTCTGCGGTGCAA